>CANQTJ010000007.1 GCA_947626705.1 uncultured Clostridia bacterium
CTCATTGCACTATGCTCACTTTCAACTGCAACAAATTCAGTATCAACGGTACCATTTGCTACGAAAGTTGAAAAATATTGAGGAATTTCTGTTGATGGTGTAATAGGAAATGCTGCTACAACATCTGGATTTATTTGTTTCATTGCAGTAGCAACAGCTTCGTTACCACTTAATCTTTCTCTTATACTCATTATTTATCAACACCTTCTTCCTTCATTTCTATTGCTGAAAATGGACATACTTTTGCACATACGCCACATCCTTTGCAATAATCATAATTATAATCAGTTCTTTTTAAAGATTCCTTGCATACAGGAATTGCATTGTCTGGACAAACAGGAAAACATAAACCACATTGTTTACATTTTTCTTCTATCCATAAAGGTTTGATACTTCTCCAGTCGCCTGTTTTAAACTCTTTGGCATTTGCTGATGTGTAAATATTTCCACCTATTGTTAAATCTTCCATAGGTGTTGTTTTATTTATATTAGTCATACTTTAAATCTCCTTTCACTTCACTTTGTTTTGTTCATCGTAATCCAAAATTTTTCAAATTTTGGATGTCGAATCACTTTATTTTTTATTATTGAATTTTTTGTACTTCTTTTAATGCAAGTTCTAATGCTTTCATATTTCCTTCAATAACTTCAGGTTTTTTTGCAAATTTATGTTTAAAAGAACTTTTCATATCTTCTAATAAAGCCTCGTCTGTCATAATTTCACTTACTTTTACTATTGCGGCAAGCATAGGAGTATTTGGAAAGTATTTTCCAAGTGTTTCGATAGATATTTTTCTAGCATCAATCGTATAAATGCTACCCTTATATCCTTTTAAAGTATTTTTTAGATATTCTGGTGATTTTGTTGTATTAATTACTATGGCACCAGTTTCTTTTAAGCCTTCTGTTACTGGTACTGATTCTAGAAGTGTGTCGTCAACGACTACTACATAATCTGGTTCGTAAATATTGCTATGTACTGTAATTGGAGTATCGCTTATTCTGTTATATGCAGTAATTGGCGCTCCCATTCTTTCAGGACCATATTCAGGAAATCCTTGAATATATTTTCCAGTATTAAAAGCTGCATCTGCAAGTAATAATGATGCTGTTTTTGCACCTTGACCGCCTCTACCGTGCCATCTTATTTCTATTAGGTTGTTCATGTAAATGCCTCCTTTTTTAATTAAATTGTTAAACTAATTTGAATTATTTAACAATGTTTTTTATGTGTTTAGTATATGCCAAATAAATATTCATGTCAAGAATATTTTTATACAATTAAGTCGAAAAAAGTTATTTACAATTTCTTACATTTATGATATAAATAATATATTCTATTTAGTTTATAGAATATGAAAAGTTAAGTTAAAATATTTATTTTTTTCAATAACATTTTTATCAAAGATATTTAATCAAGTTTAATCAAATTAAATAAAAATCTAAGTAAAATTCAAAATTAAAAATGTAAAAAAGGAGGGCTGTTCTATTTAGTATGCAAAAGAAAAATGTATATATTAACTAAATAGAAAATATTTATTAGAAAGTTATAATAATTGCTTGAAATTTATATAAGTAATTGTTATAATAAAGGAGGAAAATTTATTGACAGTAAAAACAATCGAAACAAAAATTAAGAAAAAATTAAACTTAAAAAATGATGTAATATTCAAAACATTTTTTAGTAGAAAAGGAAATGAAAAATATTTAATTGATTTTCTAAATGCAGTATTAAAAATAGAAATTACAAATATTAAAATAAGAGAAGAAGTTAATTTAGAAAAACTAAGTGAAATCGAAAAAGGTGGAAGACTAGATATACAAGCACAATTAAATGATGGACTAATTGTAAATATAGAAATGCAAGTAAGAGATTTAGGAAATATAGAAGAAAGAAATGAAATATATACTTCTAAAACGATATCAAGACATTTTTTGAAGGGCGAAAATTATAAAGATGCAAAACAAGTAATAATGATAAATATATTAGATTATAATTTATTTGGATTTGATGAGTATATTTCAGAAACAGTAACTGTATTAGAAAAACATAGAGATTATAAAGTAAATAGTATAATGAAAACATATTATATAGAATTACCAAAGTTTAGAAAGTCAAATGTAGATATGAATGAAAAGCTAAATCAATGGTTAGCATTTATTGATGATGAAGATAGGGGGAAAATAAAAATGGCAGAGGAGAAAAATAAAGTAATAAGAGAGGGAAGAATCGAAATGAATTACTTGACAGGAGAAGCAGAAACAAGGCGATTAGAAGAATTAAAAGAAAAGTGGGAATCTGATTGGAATAGCTCTATGAGCTATGCTAGGACAGATGGAAAGAATGAAGGTAGAAAAGAAAAACAAATAAAAATTACAAGAAATTTATTAGAATTAGGAATGGATATAGAAACAATAGCAAAAGTAACAGAACAAACATTAGAAGAAGTAAAAAATATAAAAAGTAAATATAATCTATAAAAATTATAAATTACTTAATATATAATTTACATTAATTATTAGGATGCTTAATATGGTAAAATTAAGCATCTTTTTCAATATTTATAAGTTCAGAAATAGAACATTCTAAATATGTGCATAATTCTTCTAAATATTTAAATGAAATAGAAGTTGTTTCTCCATTTATAATTCTATTTAAGTTTCTATTAGTTATATTCATTTTTTGGCATAGCCAATATTTGGATTTTTTTTTCTTTTTTAATAAATCTTCTATATTAAAATTTACCACCTTTTTCACCTCAAAAAAATTTTAATATAAAAAAAATGTATGCATAAGCTATTTACAAATACCTTATTTTTATATATAATAATTTTGAAAAATAAAACTAATATAGAATTATATTTTTTAGTTTGGGAAAAATATACGTAGGAGGAAGATTATGGGGAATAAACAAATGTTGAAACAAAAAGGGATAACATTGGTTTCATTAGTGATTACAATAGTAATTTTATTGATATTGGCAGGAATATCAATAGCACAATTAACAGGTAATGGGCTATTTAAAAATGCAAAATTGGCAAAAGAAAAGTCAGAAAATGCTCAAAAACTAGAAAATAGCATACTAGAAGAATATGAAAGTGAATTGTCTAAATATATAACAGGAACAAGGCTAAATTTAGAAAGTAAAATAATATATCCAGAAGGAACAGAAGAAAATCCACCAACAATATCAAAAAACCAAAGGATAATAATAGAAAATCCATATCCGGGACACACATTATATTTGATAGCACAAATTCAAATTGAAGGATTATGGTGCGAAACAGGTTTTATATATAATGGTGCAGGAGGAATGGGTGTAAAACCTACACAATTACAGGGAGAAGGGGTTGACAAAATAATAATACAAAGCGGTAGTGTGAGTCTAAAAGCCTATTCAAATAATTCAGGAGATGGATTTGGAAAGAACATCAATGCAGATAGCGCTCCTTATAGACTAAAAGTAATTTGCTTAGATTAAAAAAGATTTCAAGTAAAATGTAAATGAGATTTGTAAAAAATTTAAATATAAAAGAAAATGAAAATGGAATAATAAGTGTAGATTCTGACAAAACAGGCACAAAATTTGTGATTAAATATTTTAAAGAATTGATTTATAAAAACAAATTAGTTTTTTTGGGGTTTTCATTATTTAGCAGGTTTTATAACTCATGCTCCACAAGCTTATTTCAATACAATTATAATTGAATATACGAAAACAACAAATTAAGTAAAAATAATGAATAATTTACCACTCTTTAGCAAAAAACAAAAACAAAAAAAGTTTGCAAGGAGTGGAATTTTTTTGAAAGAAAATAGAAAACTAAAAATGTAGATGATGAAAGAAGATATGTAGATGGAGGTTTTTGACTGCACACAAAAGATAGTTATGAAAAAAAGAAAAGATATATAAATCAGGTGGAAATGCTGAAAATCAAGCATGGAATGTTTGTATAATTTTTTAGTGTTAAATTTATTTATTTTGAATGAATAACAATGAAAATTTCTAAGAATATAAATAAAAGCAAGAAAAATTTTCTTGCTTTTTGTCTTTTTATATAGTAAAATGAACAAAGAAAATTAAGAGAAAATATTGATTACAAAGCTAAGCGAAAGGTGATAATAGATGTATTTAAAAAAACTAGAATTACAAGGATTTAAATCCTTTGCAGATAAAACAGTAATAGAACTAATGCCGGGAATAACGACAGTAATAGGACCAAATGGGTCAGGAAAAAGTAATATATCAGATGCAATAAGATGGGTACTAGGGGAGCAAAGTATTAAATCCCTAAGAGGAGCAAAATCAATGGATATTATATTTGCAGGTACACAAAATAGAAAATCACTTGGTTTTGCTGAGGCATCTTTAATATTTGATAATTCAGATGGTACTTTACCAATTGAATATACTGAAGTTACTGTATCAAGAAAAATATATAGAAGTGGAGAAACAGGGTATTTTATAAATAAAGTTCCATGTAGATTAAAAGATGTACTAGAACTATTTATGGACACAGGTATTGGAAAAGATGGATATTCAATAATAGGACAAGGCAAAATTGATGAAATTTTAAGTAATAAATCTGAGGATAGAAGACATATTTTTGAAGAAGCTGCAGGTATTGTAAAATATAGAACAAGAAAAGAAGAATCAGAAAAAAAATTAGAACATACTAAATTAAATCTTCTTAGAATAAATGATATTTTATCTGAAATAGAGAGCAATTTAGAGCCATTACAAATACAAGCAGATAAAGCAAAAAAATATTTAAATTTGAGAGAAGAATTAAAAAATATTGAAATAGGTTTATTTGTATATAACATTGAAAAGTACAAAAAAGAGTTAAATGAATTAGTTGAAACAATTGATGTAATGCAGTCACAATGTACTACTGAGGAGCAAAAATTAGAAGAAACAAAAATATTAAAAGAAGAGTTAAAGGCAAATATAGACAGTATAACACAAGAGATTGAAAATATGTCTAATTTAGGGTTTGAAAGTGAAAAGCAGATAGAACAATTTAATTCAGATATAAGTGTGTCAAAAACAAGAATTTTAAATAATAATGAAAATAGTGAAAGATATTTAAAAGAAATTGAAGAACAAAATAATAAAATTGTAGAATTAAAACAAGAGATTGAGCAAAAAGAAGCTAAAAAAGACAATTTAAGACAGAATAAAGAAAAGTTTGAAAAAGAATTAAATGAAAAACAAGCAGAATTAAATGAAATAACAAAGAAATTATCTTCTAAGGAGTTAGAGATAGAAGGGTATAAGCAAACAGTAGAACAAAATACTGATAAGAAATATGAGTTACAATCGGAAATAAATGCACAAAATATAAATTATCAGAATTATGAAAAAAGACAAGTACAAATAAAACAAGAAATGCAATCAACAATTTCTGAATTAGATGGTACAAGACTTAACAGAGAGGAAATATCAAAGCAATTTAATGAGATAGAAAATAAAAAGAATAAAATTCAGAAATCATTAGAAGATGTTTCAAAACAGAGATTAGAAATAAATCAAAAAATAAAATCATTTGATAGCAATATAAATGTTTTAGCAAGTGATATGAGAGTAAAAGAATCAAGATTAAGATTTTTAATAGAAACGGAAAAAGAAAAAGAAGGTTATATAAAAAGTGTTAAATCTTTATTGCAGGATTGTGAGAATATAAAAGAATTAGGAAAAGGAATGCATGGTGTTTTGGCAAATATTCTTGACGTACCAGAGGAATTAGAAACATCAATTGAAATGTGCTTAGGAGCTAGTTTGCAAAATATTGTTACAGATACTGAAGATGATGCCAAAAAATTAGTAGAACATTTAAGAAAAAATAATTTAGGTAGAGCATCATTTTTACCAATATCATCTGTAAAAGGCAAAAAGTTAGATAAAATAAAAGGACATGAAAAGGGAGTTATTGGTATTGCTTCAGACTTAGTAAAATTCAATAAGAAATATGAACAAATTATTTTGAATTTGTTAGGACGAACTGTTATTGTCGACAATATGGATACAGCAATAAAAGTTGCTAAGCAAAATAGTTATACATTTAGGATTGTAACAATTGATGGTGATTTAATTAATCCATCAGGAGCAATAACAGGTGGTTCAGTTGCTAAAAAGACAGTTAATATTTTAGGTAGAGGAAAAGAAATTGAAAAGTTAGAAAAAGAAATACAAAATTTAAATACAAAAATACAAAAACTAAAAGAAGATAAAGAAAAATATGAAGAATCAATTGAAGGGGTTTTAGAGCTTGGAGCGAATTTAGAAAAGCAATTGCAAGAAATTGATATTACGTATGCTACTGAAAAACAAAAAGTTCTCTCAATTAATGAAAACATCGAAAAACTTGAAAAACGTTTAAATAAATTAAAAGAAGAACAAGCAAGTCTTGAAAAACAAAAAGAAGATGCAAATGAAAATAAAACAAACATAGAAAAGCAAATAGAAGAAATTATATCTAAAAATGAAGAATTATCTAAAGTTATAAATGAATTTGCTGAACTTAATAAAGATAATCAAAAATATATTGATGATTTGAATTTTGACATTACTAATTTAAAAATTTCTGTATCATCATTTGATGAAAGTGAGTCTTCAATACAAGAAATTCAAGAGAGAATAAATCTAGAAATAGAAAATGCTGATAAAAGTATTGAAAATAAGAAAAATCAAATTGAACATATAAAAATGGATAATGAAAACTTAGAAAAATCAATTCAAGATACTTTAAAAAAGATAGAAGAGGTAAAGCAGAATGTTCAAAATAGTAGTTCTAAAGTGGAAGAATTAAAAAATGAAAGAACTAAAAAGAATGAAGAACTTTCAAAGCAAGAAAATGAAATAACTGTTAAATTTAAAATAATAGAAGATTTAAAAGGTCAACTTGTAAAATTAGATGTTAGAAAGATTAAAATAGAAGAAGATATTAATGGAATTTATAATAAAATGTGGGAAGAATATGAACTTACGCCTAATAATACAGAACAATATCAAAAGCCTGAAAATATACAATTAACTCAAAAAAGAGTAAATAATTTAAGAAATGAAATTAAAGAACTTGGAAGTGTTAATATAGATTCAATTGATGAATATAAAAACTTAAAAGATAGATATGATTTTATGAGTGAACAAAGATTGGATTTAGAAAATACAATGAGTAAGCTAAGAAAAGTAATTTCTGATATGACACAAATTATGAAAGAACAATTTAAACAAAAATTTAAAATTATTAATAAAAATTTTGGAGAAGTATTTGCAGAGTTGTTTGGGGGAGGAAAAGCAGAACTTAAGCTTGAAGATGAAGAAAACATTTTAGAATGTGGAATAGAAATTACAGTACAACCACCAGGTAAAAAATTACAAAATATGATGTTACTATCAGGTGGAGAAAAAGCATTTACAGCCATAGCTTTATTATTTGCAATTTTAAAAATAAATCCGGCACCATTCTGTGTATTAGATGAGATAGAAGCGGCATTAGATGATGTAAATGTATATAGGTATGCAGAATATTTAAAGAAATTTGCTAAAAATACACAATTTTTAGTTATTACACATAGAAAAGGTACAATGGAAGTTGCTGATACTGTTTATGGTGTTACAATGGAGGAAAGTGGAATTTCTAAATTATTATCTATCAAATTAAAAAATTAGCATATATTGAGAAAAACGCTAGAGCTTAATTACTCTCTAGCGTTTTTACCGTTTGTGTTATTTTGCTACCAATCCCAACTTTCTGGCTTTTACCCGGCAAGCTTTTAACTTATTTTCACTTGCTATTGGATAAAAGTTTTTTACTGTAGGAGCCGGATTGTATTGGCAAAGCCAATTACAAAACTTAAACAGTAAATCCGCGTCAGGTGTTTTGATGATAACTACACTTTTGGGTCCTCTTAATGTTAATCTCATAAAGTCTTACCTCCAAATATTTGATAAATTAATTATATCAAAAAATTAATAAATAATCAATAAGTTTACAGAAAATTTTTTGTGTTTTATTATAATAAAAGTTACTAGTAAGATATAATGTAATTACATTTTAAATATTCCAATAATAATTAATAATAGACCTGATAAAAGAGAGCATAAATTTTGAGGTATTTTGTAAAATTTATTAATATATAAACCTAAGAAACTTCCAAAGCTTAAAAAAGTAATTTGCAAAATACTAACAAAAAGTGGGAATAATTTTAAATTTATATCAATAATACTACCACATATACCAATACAAAGACTATCCAATGATAGTGCAACTCCTAAAAAGATAGCTTCTTTTGTGTCTATAATTTTTGAATTATCTAAATCAGATGATATAGGATTATTAAAAATATTAGAACCATTATTTTTATTTTTTAAAGATTCAAAACATATATATAATCCCATAAATATTAAAATCAAATTGCCTATTAAATTAGTTAGAAATTTTGGAAAAATAATTTGTATAAAATTTCCTAAGAAAATTGAAAAATATCCTATAAAAATTGAAATAACAAATAAAATTATTTTTCCTAATAAAGAAATTTTTGTACTTTTTAATCCGTATGTAATGCCTATTCCAAAAGAATCAATACTACTGGATAAAGCTAAGATTAATGAGTTAAACATATTATCACCTCTACTAGGACATAATATGACAAAAAGTGCAAAATGTTGAAAAATATAATTTATAAAATTTTCATAAATCATCATTTTGTAATTAAAAAGATAGAAGTTCGAAATTTGTAAAAAAAGGTTTACAAAAAATGATAAAATTTTGAATAGAAAATTATCGAAATAAGGATTATAATAAGAAAATAAGTAAAAAGGAAAATGTAAAATATATAAAGCTAAGCTCAAATGTTTAAAGGAGTAATATTAGTATTAATAGTTTTATCAAAAAATAAATTATGTAGAATTAGAAAATTATAATTAAAAATTTGAAATAAATAAAAAAGATATAAGATAAAAATGATAATAAGGAGGATTCTAATGAAAAATAAAATAAAATCATTTTTTTTTAATAAAAAGCTAAGACTAATTATAATATTAATTATTTTTATATTAGTTATACTATTTTTAATATTAAAGAAAAATGAATTTATTAGGGAAATAACGAGAAATATTAAAGGAGAAAATAATAGTGAAGAGTTATTTTCATATATAATGTATGACAACCAAGATAAAGATGATATAAAAGTTTTAGTAAAAGTAACAAGTGAATATGGTATAGAATATATAGAAACTCCCGATAATAGAAAAATATTGAATAGTGGAAATAAACAAATAGTGCTGGATTATGAAGTAAAAAAGGATCAAAATTATGTATTTAAAATAAAAGAAGTAAATCAAAAAGAAATAGAGAGAAATTTGTTGGTAAATGACGAATATATAGATAATAAAATACTTCATTATGATAATATCACAGAAGGAACAGGAATTACAACTATACAAATAAATAAATATATAGATTTTAATAATTTTATAATATCTTATAAATTTGGAGAAGATGGGATATGGGAGAAGAGCGAAGGAGAAATTAAAAAATATGATCTTGAAGATTTTTATTTGAGGAACTTAGTTAATGATGATGGTACAGTAACTTTTTATATAGAAATGTATAATGAAGAAAATTCAAATAAAATTATATTAGATAGCAAAAAATATAAAGTGTATGTACAAGATGAAATTCTAGAAGAATTGAAAGAGAAAAAATATGGAATAATAAAGTATGATTTTAATGTTCCATCTGAAATTAATATAGAAGGAGAACTTCCAAGGACAACGTATGGATTTTTTAATGATAATATAGAAGTAGATAAAAGCAATGCATATAAAAGAGATGATGGTTACTTTTTTGTTGGATGGGGAAAAAATAAAGAAGATAAATTAGGTATAGCTAATTTTACAATGCCAGAAGAAGATGTAACATTATATGCGATATGGTCTAATAATATTTTAGATTATATTATGAATCCAAATATACAACCAATATATACTGTAGAGGAAACTGGAAATGGTACACATAGGTACAATGGAGTGGATTTTGGATGTTCTGTAAATGCAAGTGGTATAGGAAATAGTAATAATGGAAAAATTGTATATAGGATTAATATAGATGGAATGCAAGATGTTGATGAAAATTATAAAAGAGGTAATGTAAGTGCTAGTATAGTATGGTATCGATCTACTTATACAAAACCTTGGGGAACTGAATATTGGAATTATGGTGCGAATGCATCACAAAATGCAGAAATGATAGTTGTGTATGATGATGAAACAACAGATAAATTAACTGAAAGTAATGTAACGCCAACTAATGTAATTAGTTCAACATTAACAAGAAATAGAAGTCTTACAATGACAACTAATAATACATTTAATAAAAAAATAAAAGAATTAGTAATAACAATGCAAGCATATTGCAGTGGAAGGACAGATGAATATCATACTGTAATGAATGTTTCATCAAGTATGTTGTGTAATAAAATATATTTTACGGAATAGGGATTAAATAATATGAATAGGATTAATTAACTTTGAAATGTATATATCAAAGTTAATTAATTTTCAATTAGTTACTAGTCAGCCATAAAAAATAAAGAATAGTTATCCACAGAATATTACAGAGTCTGTAATATTAATGTTATATTAGTGTTACAGACTTTTATAATAAATTGGTGTATAATACCAATTAAGGAAAGGTTGGTGATAAATTATGACATCAAATTATGATAGACATATATTTAGACAATTAGAAGAAGTATTAAAAAAATGTGATAGTTTATCACAAGAAATTAAAGATATCAAAAAACAGCATAAACAAGAGATTTACAAGTTAAATCAAAAACATGAAAAAGAGGTAAAAAAATTAAACGAAAAAATAAATTCTTTAGAAAAAGAAAATGCTGAATTAAAAGAAAAAGTGGATATATTAGAAGGAAAATCAAATCAAAAGAATAGTTCAAATTCAAATATACCACCATCTAAAGATGAATACAAAGTACAAAATCATAGAGAAAAAAGTAATAGAAAACAAGGAGGTCAAAAAGGAAGAAAAGGAAAAACATTAACAGCACAAGAAGTAGAAGAATTAATGAAGGATAAAAATGTAGAAGTTATTGAAGAACATTATGGAAATACAAATGAAACAAAATCTACGATAAAATATATAATGGACGTACAAACAAAAGTAATAATAAGAAAAATATATATTCATGGAGATAAAAAAAATATAGAAATACCAGAAGAGTGTAAAAATAAATCAACAGTAATATATGGAAATAATTTAAAAGCATTAGTAGCAGTAATGTATGCGCAAGAAGTAATAGCATTCGATAGAATGTCAGATTTTTTAGGGATATTAACAGAGAACAGAATAAAAGTATCACATGGGAGCTTAGTGAATTGGGTTCATGAAATATCAAATAAATGTAAAAAAAGTAGAAAAAAATTAATAAAAGCAATAAAGAAGTCAAAGGTTATATACACAGATGCAACGGCAACGTCAGTAAAAGGGAAATATGCATATCAAAGGAATTATAGTAATGAATTAATTACAGTACTTGAGGCAAGTGTAAGTAAAAGAATACAAGAAATACAAAGACAAAATATATTACCTAATTTTAAAAATTATATAATGCATGATCATGAAACAGGATTATATAATTTTGGGATAAAATCACATCATTTAGAATGTTGGATACACTTAGGAAGAGAATTGAAATACTTTGACGAATACATAAAAAATAGTTGGTCAAAAGAGTTATGGGAATTCACATGGATCCTAAATAAAAAAAGAAAAGAATTGTTAAAACAAAAAATTACACATTTTACGTCCGAAGAAATAATTGAATATGAAAAAAAATATGATGAAATAGTTCAAAAAGGTATGGAAGAGAATAACAGAACGCTATCAAAATATTTAAAAGATAAAGAAAAGGCAGTGTTAAAAAGACTAATAAAATATAAAGAAAATTATCTAAAATATTTAAAAGATTTTGAATTACCATTTGATGATAATCTATCGGAGAGAGATTTAAGGGCAACAAAAATAAAGAAAAAAGTATCCGGTTGTCATAGATCATTTGAAGGATTAAAGGATTATAGCAATATAAGAACAATAATATCTACATGCATAAAACAAGGTAAAAACTATTTTGAATTTTTCAAAAATATTTTAAATAATAAGCCAATTTCAATAAGTAAAGAAGGCTTAATAATGATACCCTAAAAAAAGAAATTTAGGACATCATTATTTTTTTTATGGCTGACTAGTAACTTCAATTATAAAAAAACCAAACTTAAATGATAATAACTCTTGCAATTTAAAAACTTATATGGTAAAATAGCAAAAGTAAAAAAGAACCGCAAGGAGGAAATATAATGGGAATAATAAAAACAATATTAACAATTATATATGTTATTATAGCATTAATAGTAATAATATTAGCATTATTACAAGCAAAAGACGATTCAGGACTATCATCAGCAATAACAGGCTCAACAACAAACAATTTTTATGAAAAAAATAAAGGTAGAACAAAAGAAGGAAAACAAAAAAGATTAATGATTATTTCTTCTATAATATTTGCTATTTTATCAGTTGTTTTAGGAATATTATATTTAGCATAAAAACAAGTTTTAATACTTGTTTTTTTTATATTTTTTGTTGTAGACAAGGCAATATGGTGGTATAATAACACTTGAAAGGATAAAAAAATGATAGATAAGAAAAATATTATTTTAGATTTTATGAAAGATAAAGAATATACTCCAATGAAAGCTAAAGAAATTGCAATAATATTGGGAGTTCCCAAAAAGGAATATAATCAATTTATAGGAATGTTAAAAGAATTAGAAGAAGATTATAAAATAGTAAAAAATAAAAAAAATAGATATAGAATAATTGATGTAAATTTTCAAGAAGGTATATATAGAAAAAATCAACGAGGATTTGGCTTTGTGAAAATAGAAAATCGCGAAGATGAAATATATATATCAAAAGAAAACTCATTAAGAGCATTAGATGGAGATACAGTTGTAGTAGAGATATTAGAAGAAAAAAATAAAATAAAAAGTGCAGAAGGAAAAATTAAAAAAATTATAAAACATGAAAGAGAGAAATTAGTTGGAATATTTCAAAAAAATGAAAATTTTGGATTTGTAGTACCAGATGATAAATCTTTAGGAACAGATATATTTATATCAAAAAATAATTTTGGAAAAGCAAGAAATGGTCATAAAGTATTAGTTCAAATAACTAAATACCCAGAAAAGGGTAAAAATGCAGAAGGGAAAATAATTGAAGTATTAGGAGAGCCAAATCAGGCTGGAGTAGATATGTTATCTTTAATTAAAGAATATAATTTACCTTCAACATTTCCTGAACCAGTGGTGGAAGAAGCAAAAAAGTATGGAAATGAGGTAGATAAAAATGATATACCTAATAGAGTAGATTGTAGACAGGATATTATTTTTACAATAGATGGAGAAGATGCAAAAGATTTAGATGATGCAGTAAGGGTTATAAAATTAGAAAATGGTAATTATAGATTAGATGTTCATATAGCAGATGTTAGTTATTATGTAAGAGAAGGTAGTTTACTTGATAAAGAGGCACAAATAAGAGGGACAAGCATATATATGTTAGGTAGAGTTATTCCGATGCTTCCAAGAGAATTGTCAAATGGAATATGTAGTTTAAATGCTGGAGAAGATAGATTTACACTTTCTTGTTCAATGGAAATAGATTTAAAAGGCAATATTGTATCTAGTGAAGTGTATAAAGGGATTATTAACGTATCAGAAAGAATGAATTATCATGATGTTCAAAAAATATTAGACAAGTCAGATGAACAAGTTTTAAAAAGATATGAAAAATATATAAAAGATTTTGAATTAATGGCAGAATTAGCTATAATATTAAAAAATAAAAGATTAGAACATGGATATTTGAATTTAGATATTCCAGAAAGTAAAATTGAGTTAGATAAAAACGGAAAAGCAATAAATGTAGGAAAATATGAAACAAGTTTTAGCAACGAAATAATAGAACAGTTTATGTTGAGTGCAAATGAAGCAATTGCAGAGAAATTTTATTGGTTAGATGCTCCATTTATTTATAGAGTACATGAAGAACCAGATTTAGATAAAATAAATGATTTAAATAAATTTTTATTTAATTTTGGATTTAAAATAAAGATAACAAACGAAAAGGTTTATCCAACTGAGATATCTAAAATATTAGATGAAATAAAAGGTAGAGAAGAAGAAAGGGTAATATCAACTTTAATTTTAAGAACTTTAAAATTAGCAAAATATGAAGCTCAAAATAAGGGACATTTTGGAATTGCTAGTAAATATTATTGTCATTTTACATCTCCAATAAGAAGATATCCAGATTTATTTATACACAGAATAATATCTAAATATTTAGAAGAAAATTATGATGTTGATGCTGAATTTATAGAAGAATTTAAAGAAAAAGCTGAGCAAAGAGCTAATTTGTCATCAGAAAGAGAAAAAGTAGCTACAAAGGTTGAAAGAGATAGTGAAGATTTAAAGAAAGCAGAATATATGCAAGATAAAATTGGAGAGGAATATGAAGGAATTGTATCATCAATTACTCGGATTTGGAATGTTTGTTGAACTTGAAAATACTGTTGAAGGATTAATCAGGTTTGAGAATTTAGGTAATGAGTATTTTATTTATGATGAAGAAAGAAAAAGATTAATAGGAGAAACGACTAATAAGTGTTATAAAATTGGAGATAAAGTTAAAATTAAAGTGATTTCAGCTAATAAAATTTTAAGGCAAATAGATTTTGAAATTGTAAAGTAAGGATTGTAAAAATTGCATAAAAAAAGATTTGAGTTATAGTTTTAATTCAAATCTTTTTAACTTTGTGTTTTTAATTATCTTAAAAATACAATTACATTTGCAAAAATAATAACTAAAATAGAAAATAAAATTACACATACACCACCAGTTTTATTTTTTTGAGTTTTAATTTCATAAATGCCATAGAAGAAAGTTTTTAGTAAAATAAAAATAGTAATAATAATAAAAATAAAATGACATATTAAATTCATAAAATTATTCCTTCTTTCTTTGTTATAAAACACACAAAATATGAATATTATTAAGTTTGAGTCAATAAAAATCCAGAGTCTATAACAGTATTTATTTCAACATCAAAGGTAGCGTTTTTATAATTATCTAACCAATTATAATTATTAAAATCACTAGTTGTAAGAAAATTAGATAAACAATAAGAACCTAATTCATTTATATCACTTTCAAAAACAGTAGAAGTTTTGTATAAATAACTAGAAAATTGGCTTTCTAAATAGTTATTACAAGAATCAGAAATTGAATTTAAAATATTAATATCTAGATATTCAGAATTTCTAGTCATTGAATATATTTTACCTGAAAAATCAAGTTTTAATTTTATATAAGGTGAACCATTAACTAAACTAACATTGATGTTATGAGTACTATTAGGAGTTAAATAAATATCAATTTTTGAATTTGAATCATTTGGAGATGGAATAGAAACTAAAAAGTTATCAACTTCTTTTTTTATACTTAAAAAGCATATTGTTTCAATTGCATTTAACTCACCTGCTAATTTATCATCATTAAACACAGCAAGACCAATGTTTTGAGATAATCTGTTACCAGTTATAGGGCTTTCACTTGATTTTATAGTTGAATCATCTGAGGAATTAGATTGTGAAGATTCATTTTCAGAATTAGTTGTTCCTCCTAATATTGCATAAGGGTCACAATAGTTACAAATCAATGCGTTAAAGAAATCTCCTATTGTGGCATCGCAAGTATAACCAGTGTATTTACTTGTGTTAGGAAATATATCATAGTATCTAGGAATTAAGCTTTCTAAACTTGGAATAGAATTTTCTATATAATATTTGGTATTACATTTACTAACTACAATATTTGCTGATGGTCTTATTTGAACCTCATTCACTAAAGAATATACTTCGTTAGATATGCCTTCACTAGCTAATTCTTCAGAGAATATAATAAGTTTACAATGAGATAAATTAACTTTTTTTCCTAAATATGAATTCATTATATTTATACCATTAGTAATAGAAGAACATTGAACACTGTTTAATACAGGTTTTGTTTCAGAAACACTTTCACCACTAGGAGATGTTGCAAGAAATTCAAAAGTTAATTCTAATTTATCAGCTTCAGATTTATCAACACCTAAAGCCACAACAAAGGCTGAATTATCTAAATTAAGGGTATTATATGATGCTGAAAAGCTACTTATAAATATAATTACTAAGACTAGTATAACGATTTTTGTTAATATATTGTTAATGTTTATCACCTACTTTCCTTTTTTTAAAATTAGCTAAAATTAATATTGTCATACCTAAAATAAAACCTACAGCGATTCTTAGATATCTGTAAATATGCGTTTCTACAAAATTAGAAACAGCATAGTTTTTAGGTAATAATGAAATAGCAAAAATTAATATTATAAATATATTTAATATAGGTCGCATATCAGATAGATTTAGCATTTTATTAAAAATGTGAGTTGCAAATTTACATGATATACTTAAATAGCAACAAAAAGATATAATCCAAATTAATAAAAATACTGATTCAAATCTTTGAAAAAATGTACCAAATTCAATATGTCTAGCAGCGGAAAATAAAGGCATTATTTCGTCAGTAGTTGTAAAAAATGAAAACATAAAAAGTAAAGTCCCAACGCATAGAAGTATAAAAAATCCTGTCGATATAACTGATATAATTGCTATCTTTTTTAGTTTTTCTGGTTCTTTTAGCATTGGAGGTAAAAAGTATAAATAACATATACCACCAAAAGCACCAATGTTCTTTAGTCCTAAAACAAAAGTATTATATGCGCCATCTCCTAAGACAGGATAAATTTTTCTAAAAGAAAAATTATCTAAATTTCCACAAAATAATAATATTGCACTTATTAAAACCAAAGGAAATACAATAGATGCAGTATTTATAGTAGATTGGAAACCTAATCTATTTGTTAATGCTATTGAAATGATAAACATTAAAATAATAAATATATAGTTAGTTAATGGATAATATACAACAACTAAGCCTTCACAAAAATTTCTTAACATTATACTAGAGCTAATAATAAAATAAGCTATAAAAAGTGTACCAACTATATTTCTTAAAGTATTTCCACCTAAAAATTTTGAAATGTCTAGAAGGTCTAAGCCTGGAAATTTTTTTAATAATTTACAAAAAAGTAAAATTATAAATAATACTATCATTGTTATATAAATTATATTTAGTAAAGTAGCTGATTTTGTTTCATTTATAAATGTTCTGGGTAGTGAACTTGTAATATATGAAACTACTATTGAAAGAGTAAGCATAACAGCACTAACAGTGCTAATTTTTTGTTTAGTCATTTTTAGTATCAATCCTTTCTAAGTCAAGGTATATTACTGTATTTTTATTGAGTTTTCCATTTCATTGAAATATCTTTCTGCTTTTTTTCCTTTTTAGTAGCAAGGTATGATGCTCTAAATTCTCTTTTCCATATAGGAGGGAGAATAAGTCCAGTATTCTTTAATTGTTCCATACTAGAATATGGAATAGAGTAAGAAACTCCGAAAGATTCCATATCGCATATCATAGAAATATAGATAAAAAGTCCTGTGCCAATTCCCAAAAATCCAGCAATATAACCAAGTAAAATAAATAAGAACCTAAATAGCCTTAGATGAAAGCTAAAAGAGTAATCTGGTATTGCAAATGAGCTTAAGGCCGTTATAGCAACTATAATAATTAATATAGGACTTACTATTCCAGCACTAACTGCTGCTTGACCAATAACTAAAGCACCAACTATACCAATTGTTGAACCTATAGCAGATGGAACTCTAAGACTTGCTTCTCTAATTATTTCAAAAGAAATTTCCATTATAATTATTTCAAATATAACAGGAAAGGGGACACTTTCTCTAGCAGCTAAAATAGAATAAAGTAATTCAGTAGGCAGTATTTCTATATGAAAACTAGTAACTGACACATATAATCCTGGCAATAAAAGTGCAAAAAATGCAGAAATTAATCTAATTGTTCGCAAAAAATTAGCGAAAATACTTTTTAAATTTCTATCTTCAGGTGATGTTAAAAAATCAATCATAATTGCAGGTACAATCACAGCAAAAGGAGAACCATTAACTAATATTATAACTCTGCCTTCTAATAGATGTTGGACTGCATTATCAGGTCTTTCAGTAGAAATAGCTTTGGGTAATCCTAAAGAATTATTATCACTAATTAGTTGTTCTAGTTGTCCAGCTGATAAAAGAGAGTCAATATTTAGATTATTTACTCTGTACTTTACTTCAGCCACTAAATCTTCATTGACAATATTTTGCATATAACATACTGCACATTTTGTTTTAGTTATATCACCTATTTCTAAACTTTCAATTATCAAATTTTCATTATTAGTAAAACGTCTTAATAGAGAAGTATTAGTACGGATATTTTCAACAAATGCTTCATGAGGACCTTTTATTACAACTTCATTTTCAGGTTTATCAATACTTCTCTGTTTAAATCCCTTAATATCAATATCAAATGCTATATCAAGTGTATCTATAAAAAGAGCACAATTTCCTGAGTTTACTCCAGAAAAAATTTCTTCAAATGTATTTTCCTGTTTAATATTATTTTGAGGAATTAATCTATTTTCAATATAATCTGCTAAATTAAATTTTTTAACTTTCCTAACAGTAATATTATTAGTCACAGCCTCAGAAATTACCCTGTTTTGCTCACCATCAAAGAGGTTATTTTTATTTCTCATCATTAAAGGTTCCAAAACAAAATCATTTAAAATTTGAGAGTCTACCATTCCGTCAATATGAAGTAATAATGCTTTATATTGTTTTCCTCTAGCATTTAAAATAAACTCACGAGTGACAATATCACTATTTATTAATAAATTATATTTTGTTTTAATATAATCTAAATTAATATCCAAACTAGTAAAGATTTTTTTTTCTGTGTTGTTTTCATTTTGAGTATTTTGAAAAGAGTTGGCATTATTTGGTAGAGAAAATTGATGAGTATGATTTGGATAATAATTAAATATATTTGTAATAAATTTCTTTATTTTCATAGTATCTCCTTTATTAAAAATATTATTGTCAAAAAAAGATGAAAATATACTTAGTTTTAGAGATTTATAAAAAAAACGAAACTTAAAAGAAAAGTACTAGTTTTTAATAATTAAAAATGATATAATAGAATATATAGTACAAAAGAGGTGAATTAAGATGAAATCAAAAATAACAAACTTTATAATGAATCTAATGGTAATATTAATTATATTAATACTAGCTTTTTTAGGTTTAATTGTATATAATGAGTTAACACAAGCAAATGTAGTAAGTGAAGTCAAAGATTTTGTATCTAATATTACAATTTCTAGTGGAGGAGTAGAAGACAATACTAATCAAATACAATTATTAGAAATAGAAACTAATTTGTCAGAACAAATAGAAAATAATACTAATTATAGTAGTAGATATTTTTATGGTCAATTAGACAGTTATTCAAAAATAATATATCAAGCAATACAAAATAACAAAGAAAATATGAAAAATGGAAAATATGAGATTGATTTAGGAAAACAATTTTCAGATATACTTTCAAATGAAAATGGAGAAAGTTTGTTAGGAGAATATTATCAATCTGCAATTGAAGCATATACTTATGACAATCCAGATGTATTTTATATAGATTTTTCAAAATTATATTTAAATATTGAAACTACAACAAGAGCACTTAAAAAAACGTTTAGAGTATTTATAAATGCAGGTAATGAAGAAAGCTATTTAACTAATGAGTTTTCGTCAGAAGAAGAAGTGAAACAAGCTTTAGACGAAATAGAAAAAATACAAGCTTATTTTATTCAAAATAAAAGTGAAGATATATATCAGAATATAAAGTTAGTACATGATTATATAATACAAAGTACAGAATATGACCAAACTATGTCAAATCCTAATATTGATAATTTATATGGTGCATTAATAAGTAAAAATTGCGTTTGTTCAGGTTATGCAAAAGCATTTAAATATTTGATGGATAGTTTAAATATACCGTGTGTAATAGTATCAGGTACAGCAACTGATTCAGAAGGAAAAACGGAAAATCATGCATGGAATTATGTACAAGTTGGTGAAGTTTGGTATGCAGTTGATTGTACATGGGACGATCCAATATTAATAGGGCCAGGTTTTTTGAGTAATTCATCTAAATATAGATATTTTTTGAAAGGAGCTAAGATTTTTAATCAATCTCATTTGCCAGATGGACAATTTACTGAAAATGGGAAAGTTTTTACATATCCAGAATTAGATGAAAATAATTATTAAGAGAATATTAATGTAAGGAGTAATTAAATATGTCAATAAAAGATAAGATACCTAATAAAATGCCTAATTTAACAAATCTACAAAATTTATCCAAATTTATTCCAAATAAAATAAAGGTTTATGCTTTTGTAGGACCATCTGGGACAGGGAAAAGTTATAGAGCTCAAATGGTTGCAAGTGAAAAAAACGTAAACTTTATAATAGATGATGGTTTGTTAATAATGGACAATCAAGTAATTGCTGGTGAATCTGCAAAAAAAGCACCAACAAAAATAGAAACAGTAAAACATGCTTTATTTTATAAAGAAGAAGAAAAAAAGGAAATATTGAAAGCATTAAAAAAATATAAACCAGAAAGTATATTAATTCTTGGGACATCAGATGGAATGGTACAAAAAATAGCATCTAATTTAGAATTGCCAGAAATATCAGAAACAATATATATTTCTGATGTTGCAACTCAAGAAGAAATGCAGACTGCAAGAAGAATAAGAGTTACAGAAGGAAAACATGTAATACCTGTTCCAACATTTGAAATAAAGAAAGATTTTTCAGGATATTTATTAGATCCACTTCAAATATTTAAAACAAAGGGGAGAGGAAATAAACCATATATATCAGAGAAATCAATAATAAGACCAACATTTAGTTATTTAGGAAACTTTACAATTTCAGATACAGTTTTTAGACAGATATTGGAGTATGTAGTTGTAAAGACTCCTGGAATATATAAGGTACAAAAAATAAGAGTAGAAAATTATGGAGAAGGTGCAAAATTATATATGGAGGTAACTGTAGTTTATGGCTTTAATGTAATTGATGGAATTAATGAATTTAAAAATAAAGCTAGAAAAGAAATAGAAAAATTAACTGCAATGAATGTTGAAGAATTTGATGTTGTTGTTAAAAATATATATGTGCCTAATGAACAAATATAAATGATAGGAGTTGTAAATAAAATATGAAAAATGTATTTAAATCAATAGGTAGAGGTATTGTAAAAAGTGCAATTTATATATATTGTAAAATTGTATATAGATTTGAAGTTATAGGAAAAGAAAATATACCAAAGAAAGGTGCTGTAATCATTTGTGGTAATCATAGAACATATCTTGATCCTCCGTTGATTGAAATAACGGTTGGAAGATATGCACGTTTTTTGGCTAAAGAAGAGTTAACAAAAAATAAATTTTTGGCTCTTTTATCAATAGTATTTGATGCAATATTGGTAAAAAGAGATTCAAAAGATGTTAAGGCTTTGAAAGAATCATTACAAACTTTGAAAGATGGAGATTGTTTAGCATTATTTCCAGAAGGTACAAGAAATGGTATTGCTAAAGGAGAAAAAGTAAAAGATGGTGCCGCATTTTTTGCTTTAAGAAGTGGAGCACCAGTTATTCCTTGTGGAATTAAAGGTGGAGAAAAAGGAAATAGGAAAGTTACTATTACTTATGGTAAACCACTAGATTTTAGTGAATATAAAGGAAATAAGGATAAAGAGGTTTTGGATAAAGTTACAGATGAGATAATGGATAATATATTAGAACTTGCAAAGTAAAAATTTTAAAAAATGCATTTTTTTGTTAAGTTGATAATAATAATTTTTAAAGTTATTACTGCTCATTCTATTTTTCATTCCAATCGAGCGTCATAGCTTGAAAAATTATTACTATCAACTAAATTATTTGTATTTCAAACATAAAAAAATTTTAAATGATTATAAATTCTTAATTTCATCAATTGTTAAACCAGTAGCTTTGCTTATTATTTCAATATCTACATTTAGCTCCTTAAATTTTTTTGCAATAGTTATTTTTTCTTGTTTTACGCCTTTATCATAACCAGCTTCTTCAATATCTGCCTGATCCATTATATATTTTTCTCTTAATTCAGCTAGATATCTTTCATGCTCATCTTGACTTATTTCTTC
>CANQTJ010000008.1 GCA_947626705.1 uncultured Clostridia bacterium
TTCAATATATGTTGAAATAGAAATAGAAGTTATATGTTGCGTATATGAAGAAAAACAACTAAATTTAATTCAAGATATGTATAGCATAACACAAAGTTTAAAATTTGAGAAAAAGCAAGTAATGACTATAACCGACAAACAAAATATAACAGATACAAAATCTATAAGAGAAAAAATAAACCTAAAAGACATAGATAATTTAAATTTAATAGATGTAGATGTTATGCCATCTATAACAAATGAAAATAAAATAAATTCTAAAATTTTATATGAAGCAGAACTAAATCTAAAATTTATATTTGTAAATTCACAAAAACAAATAACTTTGAAAGAAGCCAAAATACCATTTGAATATACTGTAGAAAATTTACAAAATGGTGAAACCTTAAATACAAATAGCAATATAGAGATAAAAAATAAAGATTTTATAATTCAAAATGATGGAGATATTAACTGCAATATAGATTTACAAACTCAAACAAATATGTATAGAACAGCTAATATAAATATGATAGATAGTATTGAAGATGAAGGAGAAAGACAAGAGCAAGATTATAGTATAGTAATATATATAGTAAAAAAAGGAGATACATTATGGAATATAGCAAAAGAGTTTGGAAGTACAGTTGACGGAATATCAAGAGTAAATGGAATTGAAAATGAGAATATGATAATGCCAGGTCAAAAACTATATATTCCAAAATTTGAAAAAATATCGGAAGTAAAATATGAATAAAATCTATTCTAGACCAAGAATTAGAATTCCAAAAATATTTGTATCAAAAATACAAGACAAAAAAAATATAAGAAAACAAAAAATATCAAAAATATTTATAATAATGATAATAGCATTTAGTACTGTCAAAATAGTATTAGATGCGATTTCTCCAATATTTGATACACTTTGTAAAGATAAGGCAAAATCAATAGCAACAATTATATCAAATGAACAGGCAACTTTAGTTATGAGAGAACACGTATATGACGAATTATTTAGTATTGAAAAAGATAATCAAGGAAATATAATTATGATAAAATCAAATGTAGGACCAATAAATGAAATAATATCAGATGTTGCAGAAAAAATACAAAATGAAATTGACAATAAAGGCAGAGAAAATATTGAGATTGCATTAGGAAGTTTTACGGGATTTAAATTATTATCAGGAAAAGGACCAGGAATACATATAAGAATATCATCTATTGGAAATGTAGAAACGGATTTAAAAAGTGAATTTACAGCACAAGGAATAAATCAAACATTACATAGAGTATATTTACAAGTACTTTGTGAAATCAGTATTTTAACACCATATAACAATATAACCGAAAAAATATCAAATCAAGTTTTATTAGCAGAAAATGTAATAGTTGGTAAAATACCGGATACTTACTATAATCTTGAAGGAATAGACAGTAGTAGTGTTATGGAAGTTATGGAATAAGTAATAAAAAATTTCAAAATTTTCTATATTAAAATTTAAAAAAATGCAAATGATATTAATATATTATTTTGTTAAAGGAGGTTTTTTATAATGGAAAATTTTGAAAATAATGATGTAAACAAAAAGGAAAGACAATTAGATAATTTGATAAACTTAGTTGAAAATCATACAAGAACAGAAAGACATTTAGAACAATATTCTCATATAGGAAATCCCGAAAATAAAGAAAATGCAAGAAAAATACAAGAAATTAGAGAAGAACAAATTGATAATTTAAAAGACAAAATCCAAGGTAACGAAGACAAACAAAGTAAAGAAGAACAATTAGAAAATGTTATCGAAAAATATTTAAATACAGAAGGCTATATAAGAAATAACGAAGATAATATGAGTGAAGAACAATTAAATAATATGGAAAAGAAACAAGATAATAGAGAAATACAAATTGAAAATTTATCAGAAGAATAATTTATAATTATTTTAAAAGAGAGATAATTACTAGTATTATCTTTCTTTTTACATTTATTATTTAAGGCTATAGGATAATGGTTTTTAAATAATATTAATTAAAAATCATATATTTCAAGCATTTTTTTGGGAATTAATTTTGAATAAACTATTATCTTGTAACTATTTTAGTTTGAATTTTTTAGCTTACTTGAAAATATGATTACTTTATGATATATACTATAAAGAATAAGGTTAAAATTTAAAACAAAATTTTTCGACCTAAATAAAATGCATTACTAGAAAGGAAATAAAATATGAAATTTGTAGTTCAAAGAGTAAAAAATGCACAAGTTGATGTGGAAGATAAAACTGTTGGAAAAATAGATAATGGATTTATGGTATTAATTGGAATAACACATACTGATACTAAAGAAATAGCAGATTATTTAATAAAAAAATTAATTAATTTAAGAGTTTTTGAAGATGATAATCAAAAATTAAATTTATCTATAAAAGATATAAAAGGAGAATTATTATTGGTATCTCAGTTTACTTTATATGCGGATTGCTCTAGTGGAAATAGACCATCTTTTACAGAAGCGGCAAAACCAGATTTTGCAAATGAATTATATCAGTACATAGTAGAAGAGTGTAGAAAACAAATTAATAAAGTAGAAACTGGAATATTTGGAGCAGATATGAAAGTTAGCTTAATTAATGATGGACCAGTTACTATAATATTAGAAAAATAGACTTCTATAACAAAAAACAGTAATCCAAATAGATTACTGTTTTATATATAATTTTTTTAGCTCTCATAAAAATATATTTTTTATCTCTTACTAAATTACAAGGGCTTATATTTAAATAAAAAAATGATTTTTTGTATATTTTAAGATTATTATAAAGTCACATTAATTAATTTATTAAGTTTCATATAATAAATAAATATTATAAAATTATTTAATAAAGATAGACATTATAAAATTTTATGATATAATGTAATGAGAAACAAACTATATTATACAATAAATAAAAAATGAGTAAGTTTAAAAAATATTATTTTAAATTAATTTGCAATAAAATAATGAAAGGAAAAATTAAGTATGATAGATGAAAGAACTAGGAAAATATTACTAGCCATAATAAAACATTGCAATGTAATAGAACAAACAAAAAATTACTTTGGAGATAGTTATAAAGAATTTGAAGAAAGTAGTATATATCAAAATGCTATACTTACACCTGTTACGCAAATAGGTGAATTAGTAAAAAGACTCTCAAATGAATTTAGAAATAAATATACAGAAATACCTTGGAGAAACATTGCAGGAATGAGAGATATAGTAGTACATAATTATGAAACTATTGATAAATTGATATTGTGGAATGTAGCAGATAAAGAAACATTAAAAATAAAAGAATTTTGCATAAAAATTTTAAATGAGAGGTAGATTTTATGTCTGAATTAGAAAAAATAAGTGAAAAAATAAAACCAGTAGCTAAGAAATATAAGCTTATGTATGTATGGGTTTTTGGTTCTTATGTAAAAAATAAGCAAAAGAAAAATAGTGACATAGATATAATAGTTAGAACCGAAGATGTAGCAGATGGATTTAAAATTGTAGAAGTAAAATTTTCTTTAGAAAAAGCATTAAAAAAAGAAGTAGATATTGTAACAACAGGTAGTATAAAGGGGTCTTTATTGGAAGATGAAGAATTAGAAGAAGTACTTGTATATAGTTCAGAAGAAAATTAAATATAAAGTAAATTGTTAAAAACTATAGACTAAAAAGAGTTTATAAGTTATAATTAATTAAACTAAAAAACAAACTATATTAAAAAGCTAATTATGCACTAAATATTTCTGGAGCATAATTAGCTTTTTGCGTATATTAGAATTATCAACTGTTATAGAATTCTGAAAAAATAATTTGTATATTGCTAGTATATTACTTGTATATTATAAATTTTAAGAGCGAACAAAACAAAAATTAAAAATATGGTGTTTTCAATGTTTACAGCATTTTATATGCGAACATTTTAAAATAAATAAAAAAACCTCAAAAGTATTGAAAATTCTGAGGTTTGATATTTTTTACATAAAAGCTTATTATCTCTTACTAAATTGTGGAGCTTTTCTAGCTTTTTTAAGACCGTATTTTTTTCTTTCCTTCATACGAGGATCTCTTGTTAAGAAACCATTAGTTTTTAAAGCAGGTCTAAATTCACTATTAGCTTCATTTAATGCTCTAGCAATACCATGTCTAATTGCTCCAGCTTGACCTGTAAAACCTCCACCTTTAACTGAACAAATAACGTCATATTTATCAGTAGTATTTGTAACAGTAAGTGGTTGTCTTACTATAACTTTTAAAGTTTCTAATCCAAAAAATTCATCAATATCTTTACCATTGATAGTTATTTTTCCAGATCCTTCTATTAATCTTACTCTGGCTATTGAAGATTTTCTTCTACCAGTACCATAGTATACAATTTTTTCTGTTTTAGCCATCTTAATTTACCTCCCATACTTCTGGTTTTTGTGCTTGATTTTCATGTTCTGCTCCTGAATAAACTCTTAATTTTTTTAATTGAGCTCTTCCTAAAGAATTGTGTGGTAACATTCCTTTAATAGCTAATGTCATAGCTTTTTCTGGATTTTTTTCTAACATTACTTTTGCTGTAGTTTCTTTCATTCCACCAATATATCCAGAATGGTGTCTATAAATTTTTTGATTCATTTTATTTCCTGTTAATATTACATCTTTTACATTTAAAATTATAACATGATCACCTGTATCTATATTAGGGGTGAATGTTGGTTTATGTTTTCCTCTTAATAATTTAGCAGCTTCTGTTGCAACTCTACCTAATGGCTTATTTGCTGCATCAATTATATACCATTTGCTTTCTATTTCAGCCTTTTTAGGGCTATATGTTGTATTATTCATGGTAATAATTACCCTCCTATTTTATATTTTTATTTATATATATGAAATTTAAATAAAAACCACCGGGGAGAAGTTTTGTATTTAAATCATATTCTAAAATAATTGCTTAAACATTTTATTACAAAAAACTTATTTTGTCAATGATTTTGACAAAATTTGTATAAAAACTATTGATAAATAGTTACTAGTCAGATATAATAAATTATAATATTAAAGCATAAGTCATTTATAGATATAACATAAAAATAAATAAATGCCATATAATTTAAGTAGTAGTTTAACAATAGGAGGAAAAATGATAATAAAAAAAGATAATATAAATACAAATAAAAAAATAGATAAAAAACAGAAAAAAGAAGGCTTTATGCAGGGTGTACTTACATTGATGTTTTCTCAAATTTTAATAAAAATATTAGGATTAGTATATACATTATATTTAACAAATAGAAATGGATTTGGAGATAAAGGAAATGGTATATGTGCAAGTGGATATCAAATATATGCTTTACTTTTAACAATATCATCAATAGGCGTACCAAGTGCAATTTCAAAATTAGTTTCAGAAAGAGTAGCAGTTGGAGATAATAAAGGAGCTCATAGAATTTTTAAAATTGCTTTTGCAACATTTTCAGTTATAGGATTAGCAGGAAGTTTATTATTATTTTTTGGAGCTAATATAATTGCAACAAATTGGCTACAAATACCAGAGTCAGAGATGACTTTAGTAGCATTATCACCTGCCATATTTTTTGTTACAGTAGCTTCTGTAATGAGGGGATATTTTAACGGTAGACAAAAAATAAGTGTAGGTGCAAAATCTCAAACTTTAGAACAAGTATTCAAAACATTGCTTACAATTATAGTAGTTGAAATTGTAGCGATACTTTCAAATATATCAACAGAATGGATGGCAGCAGGAGCAAATTTAGCAACAACACTAGCTACATTTTTAGGTTTTAGTTATTTAGTTTTATATTATAGAACAGAAAGAAAAGAAATTGCAACAGAAATAAAAAATACTGTTAACTATAAATATCAAAGAGTATCAACTATAATAAAAAATATTTTATTTGTATCTATTCCAATTACATTAACAGCGATAATGTCATCAATAAACAAAAATATTGATTCATTTACAGTAGTTAGAAATTTAAAAAAATTTATGCCAGAAGATACTGCTACTTCATTATATGGAATTTTAGGAGGAAAAGTAGATACTTTGACAAGTTTACCTTTAGCAATTAATGTTGCCTTTTCAACTGCATTAGTTCCAGCAATATCAGCTGCTAAAGCTAGAAAAGATAATAAAACAATAACAGAAAAGACATCTTTTTCGTTATTATTGTCAATGTTAATTGGTTTACCATGTACAGTTGGAATGTTTATATTTGCACAACCAATTTTAAACTTATTATTTCCAAATGCAAATGATGGAGCATTAATTTTACAAATAAGTTCTTTAACAATAATATTTACAATTTTAGACCAAACAATAAATGGAGCATTACAAGGATATGGAAAATTAATGATTCCCACAATTTCATTAGCGACAGGTGTTTTTATTAAGTTTATTCTAAATATTACTTTAATATCAAATCCAAATATTGGTGTATATGGAGCAGCTATAGGTTCAGTAGCTTGTCATGTTGTTGCATTTTGTATAGCAATTACAGCTTTATTAAAAAATATAAAATTAAATTTAACATTTTCAAAATTTGTAATTAAACCAATAATAGCAACTGTCATTATGGCAATATGTTCATATTTTACATATTTAAGTTTACAAGGAATAATTATAGAAAGAATGGCTACAATAATAGCAATAGCTGTTGCAATATTAATATATATAATATCTATATTAATACTAAAAATATTTCAAAAAGAAGAATTTAAAATGTTACCAGCAGGAGATAAAATAATCAATATTTTAGAAAAATTAAAAATTTATTAGAAAAAAAAGAAGGATTTTATCGAAAGTTGGCGAATAGTGATATTAGAAAGTACAGTTATTGCTAAGTTCAGGCGATAAAAGTACATAAATTTTTAAATCTTATAGGAGGTAATTTAAATGAACAAAGCTGAATTAATCGCAGCAATAGCTGCAAAAACAGGTGACACAAAAAAAGCAGCTGAAGCATCAGTAAACGCTTTTGTAGAAACAGTTACAAATGCATTAGTAGAAGGAGATAAAGTTCAATTAGTTGGATTTGGTTCTTTCGAAGTTAGAAAAAGAGCTGCAAGAAAAGGTAGAAACCCACAAACTAAAGAAGAAATCAAAATACCTGCATCAAAAGCTCCAGTATTCAAAGCTGGTAAAGCATTAAAAGATTTAGTAAATAAAAAATAAGATATTAATATAAATATATGAATTAATAAAAGAGATTATCTTATTAAAATATACTGTTTAGTTTTTAAAGCAATATATTTTATATGATAATCTCTCTTTTTGCAAAATATAAATTAATCCATAATTATATATTATGGATTAACATTTAAAGTTTTATAGTTAGTATAAATAACCATACCAGGCTTAGAACCAGAAGGCTTTTTTACATATTTAACTTCACAATAATCAACAGGTACATTAGAAGAATTTTTAGCTTTGCTATGAATAGTAGCAATTTGTGCCGTTTTAATTAAAACATTATTATCAGGATAAGGTAAATTATTATCTATTTTTAGTATGGTATGACTTCCATGAAAATCTTTTGTATGAAACCAGATGTCATTTTTATTAGCATATTTTAATGTTAAATAATCATTTTCCTTATTATTTCTTCCAACTAAAATAGTATATCCATCAATAGAATATTTTATAGGATTAAAAGATACCTCTTTATTTTTTGTAAGCTTAGATTTTTTTATTTTAGACTTTTTTATCATATTAGATTTAGAAGTTTTTTCTTTAAAGATTGCATTTTCAGAAATTTCTTCAAATATTTCAGTTACCTCATTTAAAGAAGAACAATTTTCCAATTCATAAACAACACTTTCAATATAATCAAGTTCTTTTAAAGTATCTTCTTTTTGTTTAGTAACTATCTCTAAAGCATTTTTTAATTTAGAATATTTTTTGAAAAAGTGTTTTGCATTAATACTTGGTAAATAGCGTTTATCAAGTTTTATAATTATTTTATTATTATTATCATAATAGTTTTCTAATTCGATTTCTTCTAAATTTTGATTAGGTATTCTATATAAATTAGCAGTTATAAGTTCTCCATAAATTCTGTATTTTTCCATATCATTACATTCATTTAATTTTTCATTTATATTAAAAAGTCTTTTATTATATTTTTTTAAAATATCTAAAATTAGCTTTAATAAAGTATTTCTATAATTTTTAAAGTTTTCATTAGTTTCTTTATTAAAATAAAAATCATCAATAAAAAAATTTAAATCAAAGTTAGACGAAATATCTTCACTAGGTACTAAAAAATAATCTTTGATATTTCCTTCACTATTTTTAACAGGTTCAAAACTTAGTTGATATGTTTGAGTGCAATCAATTACTTTACACAAATAATTAAAAATTATCTCTGTATTTGAAGTATTAAGTTCTCTAATATTAAATTTTTGTATAATAGCATTAATAAAGCTTTTTGAAATTCCATTAAAAGTATTTGAAATATCTGTAGATAAATTTTCTAAAGTGTCAGAATGTATATAACTTTTAAACTCATCAAAACTCCTCAATTCTAAAAAATTGATTTTATTAGATGTAGGCATAATATATTTTGTATGAGGTAATATATCTCTATAATTTTCATCTAACTCTTTTATATGTCTTAAACTATCAATAATAATATTTGTATCATCTAGTAAAATTACATTACTGTGTTTTCCCATTAATTCAATAACAAGTTTTTTAGATATAATATCATCAATTTCATCAAATCCTTCAACTTCTAAGATTACTAATCTTTCTAAGTCAAATGTAATTATATTTTTTAATTTTAAACCAATTAAATTTTTACGTAATAGCATACAAAAGTTAGGTGCGACTTGAGGATTAGCTTTAGAATTTACAGTTAAGTTTATTCTACAATTTTGTGCATCTATACAAATATCTAATGCGTAATTTTTTTTATTTAAATATAAACCTAATATTATTTCATTTTTATTAGGTTGAAAGATTTTATCAATTCTTGCTCCACATAACTGTGTAAGCTCACAACTTATAGCTTTTGTTACAATTCCATCAAATGCCATATTCAATCATTCCTTTGTTGTTTTTTATATATAATAGCATACTTTTTTTTAGTATAAAATAGAAAAATTAAAAAAATTAAATTTTGTGTTACAAGATATTACTATTCACTGCTAGTATCTTAATTAAAGAACAAAATTTTAATACAAGCTAAGGACTTTATAAAATAAATTTTAAAAAATAGTCAAAAAATGTCGAAAAAACTTTACAGAAAATTCCAAAAATGGTATAATTTGGAAAGAAAGAAGGAAAGTATATGTCAAAAGTATATTTAGAAAAAAATGTATTAGAAGCAACTTTTGAAAGATTAGAAATTATTTTCAACAATTTTGACAATATTTATTTCAGTTTTAGCGGAGGAAAAGATAGCTCTGTCATGATACAACTTGCAAATATAGTAGCAAAAAAATTAAATAAAAAATTCGATGTACTATTTATAGACCTAGAAGCACAATATAAACACACCATAGAACATGTTGAAGAATTAAAAAAATTATCACAAATTAGGGACTTTTATCATATAGCATTACCTATGGCTCTTAGAAATGCTGTATCTGTATTACAACCTAAATGGATATGTTGGGAAGAAGAAAGCAAACATTTATGGGTAAGAGATATGCCAGAAGACAGTATTAATATAAATAATTGTCCATTCGAATGGTTTAGAAAGGGGGAAGAATTTGAAGAATTTATTGCACAATTTGCAGAGTGGTATCTAAAAAAGTATAAAAATAAAGTAGCATGTGGAATTGGTATTAGAACAGATGAAAGTTTAAATAGATTTAGAACTATAGCTTTTCAAGCCAAAAAAATTACTTTCAATAATTATAATTGGACAACCAAATTAAAAGTAAACGAAAAGCATATAGACGTATATAATTTTTATCCAATTTATGACTGGAAAGTAGAAGATATATGGGGAGCTGTAAGTAAACTAGATTTAAAATTTAATTATATTTATGAATTAATGTATAAAAATGGAGTAGGTATTTTTGAGCAAAGACTTTGTCAACCGTATGGAGATGACCAAAGAAAAGGATTAGACCAATTTAAAGCATTAGAGTATGAAACGTGGACAAAAGTATTAAATAGAGTAAATGGAGTTAATTTTGGCAATATATATTGCAAAACAACAGCATTAGGAAATATAAAATCATGTAAGCCACAATTTATGACGTGGCAAGAATATACTGTATTTTTATTAGAAAGTATAGGAATATATAATAGAGATTTAATGATGCACTATTATCGAAAAATAAAAAAGTTTATGATATGGCATAATAAAAAATATAATGTTTCAATAGATAATATACCAGATGTTGCAGACTGCAAGTTAGAAAATCAAAAAAAAGCTATATCTTGGAGAAGAATAGCAAGAGCCATAGAAAAAAACGATTTTTATTTAAAGAGATTGTCATTTGGACAAACTAAAACAGATGATGCAGAATTAGAAAAATTGATACATACATGGGATAATTTATTAAACAAAAATACAATAACAGATGATAAAACATTACAAAAGAGAATAGAAAAATGTAGTTAAGGAGAAAAAGATATGATAGTAAAAATAAATAATAAAGATGAAAAATTTTATGAATATATGGGAAAATTTTTTGGTTCAAGATTAGTAGAAAAACAAACTAATGATAGAATTTATGATGATGATAAAAAAGAATGGTATTTATACATAGAAGAAGAAAATATTAATGCCTTTGCATCTGTACAAAATAAAGTAATTAAAAATGTATATTGCTATAAAGATAAATATTTAGAAGAAATATTAAAATACATAAAAAAAGAAGGAAAAATAAGTTATAGTATTTTAACAAGACAGTATATAGAAATATATAAAAAATGTGGTTTTAAAATATCAGATAACAAAACATATAAAAATTTTGTAACAGTATATGAAAAATAATTATATACTAGAAAGGAGAAGCTTAGCCTTTTAGACTAGCAATGTTGTTAACAATGAAAGAAATAGAATTTCCAGTATTAAATGTAAAAATGGTAGATATAGATAAAGTGGTAGCAAATGATTATAATCCTAATAAAGTAGCACCACCAGAAATGGAACTTTTAAAACACTCTATAGAAGAAGATGGATATACTCAGCCAATTGTAACTTATTATGATAAAAAAAGAGATTTATATATTGTTGTAGACGGATTTCACCGTTATCGTGTTGCAAAAGAATCTTTTAATTTAAAACAAATACCAATAGTTACAATTGACAAAGATTTAGAAAATCGTATGGCAAGTACAATTCGACATAATAGAGCAAGAGGAACACATCAAATAGTAGATATGTCACATATTGTATTAACTTTAACAGAAAATGGGTGGACAGAAGAGCAAATATCAAAACATTTAGGAATGGAGTTAGATGAAATTATAAAACTAAAACAAGTAACAGGACTAAAAGATGCATTTTCAAAACATAAATTTAGTAAGTCATGGGAAGAATTTGAAGTCAATTTAAAAAACAAAAAGAAAGATTAATAAAATTTATACAATTGTTTTATAATTTATTGTAAAAATAAAAACACTTAAATTATTAAGTGTTTTTATTTTTGGATAAATTTAAATATTACCATATTAGTAAATGCAACATAAAATTAATAAAATATACATAAAATACATAAACTAAAGAAGAGGTGGTATAAATGAATGAATTAGAAAAACAAATTTCTAATATTTTAAAAGAAATAGATAAAAACATAAAATTAGATAATAAACAAGAAATAGAAAAAAACAGAAAAATATTAGATGAATTACTTGAAACATATTTAGAAAAATTTAAGTAGAAATAAAAAGGTAGAATAAACGAATACAATTCATTTATACTAAATTAATATTTTGATAATATAATCAAAAAAGTAAGGTGGTATAAATGAGAAAGATAAGTACAATAAAAATAGGAAAAAAAATACAAGCAATTAGAAGAAGTAATGGATATACTCAAGAAAAACTGGCAGAAAGTATAGAAGTATCTGTTAGATATATAAGTGATATAGAACAAGATAAATCAAAGCCATCTTACGAGGTTTTGGTAAGAATTTGTAATTTATTTAATATAGGTATGGACGAACTTTTTAGCGAATATCTATATATAAAAGGAAATAAAAAAGTAGAATATTATTTAACAGGATTTGATAGACTTTGTAAGAAAGATAAAGAAACTATTGAAAATTTAATAATTTATTTTAATAAAATTAAATAATATATGTTTTTAATTATATATTTAACCTTTTTTATAAAATTTTTAAAACTGTGAATTGTAACATCCTGTAACAGAAATTTGATTAAATTTTAATAAAGTATTGACATTTAAAAGAATAAAATGTAAAATACAAAGCATAATATAAAAAAAGAACATTGCGTTTGGACAATACAAAACAATTAGAAGTAACTTTAAGAGAATAAGGGTCATCGGCTGAAAGCCCTTTAAGGTCAACCTAATTTGCGAAACATATTGGAGCAATTTTTATAAAGTGGAAAATATTTTAAAAGTATTTTCAAGCTGGGTGGTACCGCGGAAATTATTTCGTCCCTGCAATTTTTGCAGTGGACTATTTTTTATGTTCATTGCATTAAATGAGGTATAAAGTTGAAGAATAATTATATTTATTTTTAAAGAGATTTATACTTAAGAAAGGAAGAGGTAACAAAAATGAACAATTACAAAACACACAGATGTAATGAAATTAACCTAAATGATGTAGGTAAAAAAGTAAGAATAGCTGGATGGGTTGAAACAATAAGAGATTTAGGAGGACTTGTATTTTTAGACATAAGAGATATGTATGGAATAACACAAGTTGTTACATCAGGTAAATCTGAAGATGTAGATTTTGCATCACATATTCCAATTGAATCTACAGTAACAGTATATGGAACTGTAAAAAAGAGAGATGAAGAAACAATTAATCCAAAATTGAAAACAGGACTTGTAGAAATTAAAATTGAAGAAATTAAAGTATTAGGAAAAAGAACTAAGAATTTACCATTTGAAGTAAATTCTAATGAAGAAATAAGAGAAGATTTAAGACTTCAATATAGGTATTTAGATTTAAGAAGTGAAAAATTAAAAAATAATTTAAAGCTACGTGCTGAAGTTTTGCAATTTTTAAGAAATCAAATGATAGAACAAAGATTTTTAGAAGTACAAACACCTATACTTACAAGTTCATCACCAGAAGGAGCAAGAGATTATTTAGTACCAAGTAGGTTACATCCAGGAAAATTTTATGCTCTACCACAGGCACCACAACAATTTAAACAATTATTAATGGTATCTGGAATAGATAAATATTTTCAAATAGCTCCATGTTTCAGAGATGAAGACGCAAGAGCAGACAGAGCACCTGGAGAATTTTATCAATTAGATATGGAAATGGCATTTAGTACACAAGAAGATGTTTTTGAAGCTATTGAACCAGTAATGTATAATACATTTAAAAAGTTTTCTAATAAAAAAATAGCAAATTATCCATTTCCAAAAATAACATATAAAGATGCAATGCTTAAATATGGAACAGATAAACCAGACTTAAGAAATCCATTATATATAATTGATTTATCTGAATTTTTTAATAAATGTACATTTAAACCATTTATTAATAGAACTGTAAGAGCAATAAAAGTAAAAGGCCATAAGTCTAAAGGATTCCATGAAAAAATGCTAGATTTTGCAATGTCTATTGGAATGCAAGGATTGGGATATTTAGAAGTTCAAGAAGATATGAGCTTTAAAGGACCAATTGATAAATTTATACCAGATGAATTAAAAGCAGAATTATTAAAAATAGCTGAATTAGACAAAGAAGATACAATATTCTTCATAGCAGATAATCAAAAAAGAGCAACAGAATTATCAGGACAAATAAGAACAGAATTAGGAAAAAGATTAAATTTAATTGATGAAGAAGTATTCCAATTTTGTTGGATAATAGATTTTCCAATGTTTGAATTAGATGAACATAATAATCTACAATTTAGCCATAATCCATTTTCTATGCCACAAGGAGGATTAGAAGCATTAGAAAAACAAAATCCATTAGAAATTTTAGCATATCAATATGATATTGTATGTAATGGAATAGAACTTTCTTCAGGAGCAGTAAGAAACCATGATATTAATATAATGTTAAAAGCATTCAGTATGGCAGGATATACAGAAGAAGAAGTAAAAACAAAATTTGGAGCATTATATACAGCATTCCAATATGGAGCACCACCACACGCAGGGATAGCACCAGGAATAGACAGAATGTTAATGCTTTTAACAGATTCAGAAACAATAAGAGAAGTAATAGCATTTCCGCTAAATAGTAAAGCACAAGACTTAATGATGGGAGCACCTGGTCAAGTTAAAAGAGAGCAATTAAGAGACGTTCATATTAAGTTAGACGTTAGCGAGAAACATTAGTTTCAAGCTTTACGTATAACTTATACAAATGAGGAACGAATTTGTAAACTATTATAAAGACGTTAGCGAGAAACATTAGTTTCGAGCTTTACGTATAACTTATACAAATGAGGAACGAATTTGTAAACCATTATATTAATATACTTGTTTTTCACTATAATTAAGTATATAATAAAATAAATTTTATAGAGATAGGAGAGATTTTTTAATGAAGATAAGCAAAGAAGAAATTTTACACATAGCGAATTTAGCAGATTTAAATATCAAAGAAGATGAAATTGAAAAATATGCATTAAATTTACAAGATATATTAAATTTTGCAAATATAGTAAACAACGCACCTGTTGATGATTTAGATATAACAATTGGTGCAAATGAAAAGAAAAATGTTTTTAGAAAAGATGAAATAAAAGTATTTGAAGATAATGAAGCACTATTACAAAATGCACCATCAAAAGAACAAAATATGTTTAAGATACCAAAAGTTCTTTAAACTGTGTAGAGTGAAAAATTTATATTATGAAAACATTATGGAAAATGTAAAACCAAAGGAAGATGCAAAAAATTAAAGAGAAAATAAAGAATTAGGAGGAAAGTAATGGATATTACAGAATTAACAGTACATGAATTACAAGAAAAATTAAAAAATAAAGAGCTTACAATAACTGAAATAACAAAAGCATATATAGACAGAATAAATGAAAAAGAAAAAGATGTAGATGCTTTTGTAACTATTCTAACAGAGGAAGCTTTAGAAGAAACTAAAAACTTGCAAAAAAAAGTGGATAATGGTGAAATAACTGGTAATTTTGCAGGTATTCCAATAGGAATAAAAGATAATATATGTACAAAAGGAATAAAAACAACATGTAGTTCTAAAATGCTAGAAAATTTTGTTTCGCCTTATAACGCAACAGTAATGGAAAAAATAAATTCAGAAAATTTAATAAATTTAGGAAAATTAAATATGGATGAGTTTGCAATGGGAGGTTCAACAGAATATTCATATTTCAAGAAAACCAAAAATCCATGGAATTTAAAAAAAGTACCAGGAGGTTCGTCAGGTGGTTCAGCAGCAGCAGTTGCAGCTAATATGGTACCATGGGCTTTAGGTTCAGATACTGGAGGCTCAATTAGACAACCTGCTAGTTTTTGCGGAGTTGTAGGACTAAAGCCAACTTATGGATTAGTTTCAAGATATGGATTAGTAGCATTTGCTTCGTCTTTAGACCAAATAGGATCAATAACAAAAGATGTAAGAGATTGTGCTATGTTATTAAATATAATTGCAGGATATGATGAAAAAGATACAACAAGCGAAGATATGCCAAAAAAAGATTATACTGAATGTCTAAAAAATGATGTAAAAGGATTAAAAATAGGAGTTCCAAAAGAATTTTTTGGAGAAGGTATAAATGAAGAAGTTAAGACTAGATTAGAGAAGATAATAGAAGAATATAAAAATATGGGAGCTGAAATAGAAGAATTTTCCTTAGATATTGCCCAATATGCTTTAGCAACTTATTATATTATTGCTTGTGCAGAAGCAAGTTCAAACTTAGGAAGATTTGATGGAATTCGTTATGGCTATAGGACACCAGAATTTACAAATTTAAAAGAACTATATAAAAAATCAAGAAGTGAAGGATTTGGAGAAGAAGTAAAAAGAAGAATAATTCTTGGAACTTATGTATTATCATCTGGATATTATGATGCATATTACAAAAAAGCTCAACAAGTTAGAACACTAGTAATGAATGAATTTAGTAAAGCATTTGAAAAATATGATGTAATACTTACTCCAACAGCACCAACAGGAGCTTTCGATATTGGAGAAAAATCAAATAATCCATTAGAAATGTATTTAGCTGATATTTGTACTGTTTCTGTAAATATTGCAGGACTTCCAGCTATATCAATTCCAGTAGGATTAAATAGTGAAGGAATGCCAGTAGGAATGCAATTAATAGGAAATAGATTTAAAGAAGAAACAATTTTAAATGTAGCATATACAATGGAGCAAAAATTAAAATTTAGAGAGAAATACAAACCTGAATTTAAGTAAGCCGTTCGAGCAAAGCGAGTTACGGATTACTTATGCAACTGACGATAGGAAGTTGTAAACATTAATTTAACTAAGCCGTTCGAGCAAAGCGAGTTACGGATTACTTATGCAACTGACGGTAGGAAGTTGTAAACATTGAAAGAAGGAGAGAAAATAATGTCAAGAAGCGATTATGAAGTAATAATTGGACTAGAAGTTCATGCAGAACTTTCAACAAAAACAAAAATATTTTGTTCATGCCCAACAGAATTTGGTGGAGCACCTAATACTCATATATGTCCAATATGTACAGCAATGCCAGGAACATTGCCAGTATTAAATGAAAAAGTTGTTGAATATGCAGTAAAAGCAGGACTTGCAACAAATTGTGAAATATCAAGAAATAGTAAAAATGATAGAAAAAATTACTATTATCCAGATTTACCAAAATCTTATCAAATATCTCAATTTGATAAACCATTATGTGAACATGGATATGTAGAAATCGATACTGAAAATGGAAAAAAGAAAATTAGATTAACAAGAATTCATATAGAAGAAGATGCTGGAAAATTAAATCATGATGATTTTGGAGGAGGAAGTTTAGTAGACTTAAACAGAGCAGGAGTTCCGTTAATAGAAATAGTTTCAGAACCAGATTTAAGAAGTGCAGAAGAAGTAGAAGCATATATGAGAAAATTAAAATCAATATTGGAATATATAGAAGTTTCAGACTGCAAGATGCAAGAAGGTTCATTAAGAGCAGATGTAAATGTATCAGTAAAAAGAAAAACAGATACTAAACTTGGAACTCGTACAGAAATGAAAAATATGAACTCATTTAGAAGTATTGTAAGAGCTATTGAATATGAAGTTGAAAGACAAATAGATATAATAGAAGATGGTGGAAAAATAGACCAAGAAACATTAAGATGGGATGATGTATCAGGAAAAACATTTTCAATGAGAGATAAAGAAGATGCTCAAGATTATAGATATTTTCCAGAACCAGATTTAGTAGCTATTAAACTTTCAGAAGAATATATACAAAACATAAAAAATACTTTACCAGAATTACCTGAAAGTAGAAAACAAAGATATTTAGAACAATATAATTTATCAGAAAAAGATGCAAATATTATTACATCATCTAAATATTTATCAGATTTATTTGAAAGTGCAATTACAATATGTAATAATCCAAAAGCAGTAAATAACTGGATTATATCAGATATTTCTAGAATATTAAATGAAACAGAAACAGAACCAATAGCAATACCTTTTGATGGAAAACAATTAGGACAATTAGTAGTTTTAATTGACAAAGGAACAATTAGTTCAAGCATTGGAAAAAAAGTATTAGAAGAATTATTTGAAAATCCAAGAAATCCAGAAGATATTATAAAAGAAAAAGGTTGGATTCAAATTTCAGACGAAGGAGCAATTAAAGAAGTAGTAACAAAAATTTTAGAAGCAAATCCACAATCTATTGCTGATTTTAAGGCTGGAAAAGATAGAGCATTAGGATTTTTAGTAGGTCAAGCTATGAAAGAAACTAAAGGAAAAGCAAATCCTAAGATGTTAAATGAAATGTTTTTAAAAGAATTAAAAGGGATTTAGGGGCCGCCCCAAAAATCCCTCTTTTTTTTGATATTTAGAATGTTCTTAAATGCCAGTTGCTTTAATTTTACCTACAACGAAACCACAAATAATAAATTCAACACCAAAAGTTAGACTCAATTTAAATAAAATTAAACCTATTGTAAAAAGTATTGGAATAGTATAAGAAAAGTTATATGTAATAAGAATGATTAAAGAAATGATACCTAAAATAGTACAAAATTTTAGACCATTTTTTATAATTTTCTTTGCCAACTTATCTAAATTTTTAAAATCTTTAATAATATTATTTATCATACGTATCACCTATAAATAATAATAACATCTAAAAATACTAATATCAATGGAAATAAAAACCAAAACAAATCCCTGTAAGTTCTTTACAGAGATTTAATAAAAACTATGCATAATTTTTATTTTTTTGATTAAGCCATAGCAGCATTTAATTTTTTTGATAAACTAGATTTTTTTCTAGCAGCTGTATTTTTAACAATAACACCTTTTGTACAAGCTTGATCAATTTTCTTTGTAGCTTCTGAAAATAAAGTTTTAGCTTCTTCGATATTTCCAGCTTCAATAGCTTGTTCAAATTTTTTAACTGCTGTTTTATATGCAGATTTAATCATATTATTTCTTAAAGTTTTCTTTTCAATTACTTTAACTCTCTTTTTTGCTGATTTTATATTTGGCATATTTGCACCTCCTCTTAGTCTAATTAAATATAACATAAAATATTTTATCACATATTTCTATTTTTGGCAAGATATTTAAAAATTTTAGTTTAGTTTTTTGTTATTAGTCGTTTAACCTTTTTAATAAAACTTTTAAAACTATGATTTGTAACTACCAGTAAGCCTAATTATTTATTTCTCATCTTTATTTTTTATATTTTTAGAATTTTTTGGAATAACAATATTTTTAGGTTTTTCTTTATTACATTTTGGTTTACTAGAATTTAGATGGTCATATACATCAGAAATATCTAAATTAGAACCATCGCCACTTATAATTTCAATATTTTTTTTATCATCATTCATTAATTTATACCTCCATTTAATATAAATTAATAGTAGCATAAAATTATAAAATTATCAATAAAAATACATAAATAAAATATAAAAATTAGCTACAGATATTGACATAACTTCAATTTAATGTGATAATATAAAAGTGATTTTTATGATTAACAAAGCAAAACGCAAAGAGAGGAAGATAAATGGAGATAGAAAAAATAAAGTCAATAATTGAAGCAATACTTTTTGCAACAGGGCATAAAGTTCATATAAAGGAATTAATAATGGCTTTGGAATTACCAAGAGAAGATATAGAAAATATAATACTTTCAATGCAAGAAGATTATAAATTAGATAGTAGAGGAATAGAAATTATAAAAATAGATGATGGATATCAATTATGTACAAAACAGTCATTATATGAATATATATATCCAATAATAGATAAGAGAGCAAAACCAAATTTATCAAGTGCAGCTTTAGAAACACTAGCAATAATTGCTTATAATTCCAAAATAACAAGAGCAGAAATAGAAGCTATAAGAGGTGTAAGCAGTGATGCATGTATATATAAATTATTAGAATATGGACTAATACAGGAAGCGGGAAAAGCAGATTTACCAGGAAAGCCGATGACATATTCAACAACAGATGAATTTCTAAAGATGTTTGGTTATACATCTTTAAATGATTTACCAGAGCTACCAAGATATAAATTAGATGAAAATCAACAAATCGTAATTGATGAATTAATTGAAAGCGAAGACTTAAAATACGAAAATGATAAAGATATAGTAGAAGATTAAATAAAATTTAGAATTGAAAGAAGGAAAGAAAATGAAATTATCAAAAACAGGAATGGGTACAACAAAGTTAAATAATATTGATGAAATGTATCCAGGACAAAGCATATTGTTGCAAACAGGACAATTAGTACAATATGGTGCAGGACTATTTGCATATAATACAATACCATTATTAGTTAGAAGAAATATAGAAAAAATTATAGTAGATACCTTAAATAAATATGATTGTATAGAGTGTTTATTGCCAACACTACAACCAGATACAATTTGGAAAAATTCAGGCAGATATGACCATTATGTAGATGATGGAACTATGCTTATAACAGAATCAAATAAAGGAACATTTTGTTTAGCTCCAACAGGTGAAGAAGCAATGTTAGAATTTGCAAGAGAAAAACTTAAATCATATAAAAATTTACCAGCTACATATTATCAAATTGGAGAAAAATTTAGAAATGAAATAAGGACGAGAGGTTATTTGCTAAGAGGTAAATCATTTCCAATGCTTGATGCTTATAGTTTTGATGTAGATGAAGAAAATATGGTTAAATCTTATGAAAATGTAAGAAAGGCATTTTTAGAAATATTTGAAAAAATAGGAATGCCGGTACTTCCTATAGTTGCAGATAATGGAGCAATGGGAGGAAAAAAATCAGAAGAATTTATGATGATATCTGAACAAGGTGAAGATAAAATACTATATGATGAAAAATCAGGTATTGGGCTAAACACAGAAATATTAGAAAGAGAAGATTATAAAGACTACCTAAAAAATGAATATGGGATTGAAGATATTTCAAATCTAAAAGAAATTAGAACGATGGAACTTGGACATATATTCCAACTTGGAACAAGATATTCTGAAATGATGAATGGAAAATTTATAAATAAAGAGGGAAAAGAATCACTATACTATATGGGGTGTTATGGAATTGGCGTAAGTAGAACAGTTGCAGCATTATATGAAAGATGTGTAATAAATGATGAAAAATGGGGACCATGTGGATTTGTATTACCTGAATCAGTAGCACCATATTTAATACAAATCGTTCCAAAAATGGAGAATGAAGAAAAGGTTAAATTAGCAAATGAATTATATGAAAAACTTAATAAAAATAATATAGGAGTTATTTTAGATGATAGAGAAAATGTAACTATGGGAGCTAAAATAAAAGATTGCAAAATTCTTGGAACACCATATCTAGTAGTTTTAGGAGATAAACAAGAAGGAGAAAATATTGAACTTGAAAATATAAAAACAGGTAGCAAAGAAATTATAACAATTGAAAAATTAATAGACAAAATAAAAAATAAAGAAAAGATTTTTTAAAAATTGCTAAAAAATAATCTTTATATGGATAAAAAAGGAAAAGTAGCAAACACATAGCGTATTTGCTACTTTTCTTTTCACAAATTAGTGAAAAAATTCTGGAGGATCTCTAAAAGGATTTGGGTGTCGTTCCCTCCAATCTCTAGTAATCATAGGAACATTATTTCTCTGATTATGTTGCCTTTCCCGATTCCTAAGATCCTTACAACGTTGCCTAATACTGTAGTGAGAACTGACAGCACCAGATTTTATTGCCATATGATTACCTCCCTTCTATATTTTAGTAAATATAGTATAACATAAATTTAAAAAAAATCAATTAAAATTCACAATTTTTTGGAGTTCTAGGAAATGGTATAACATCGCGTATATTTTGCATACCTGTTAAATACATAATAGCTCTTTCAAAACCTAATCCAAATCCAGAGTGAACACAACTACCATATTTTCTTAAATCTAAATACCATTCATAATTTTCAATAGGCATATTTAATTCTTTCATTCTTTTTAATAGTTTATTATAATCTTCTTCTCTTTGACTACCACCAATTATTTCTCCAATTCCAGGAACTAAAAGGTCAGTAGCAGCAACTGTTTTACCATCAGGATTTTGCTTCATATAAAAAGCTTTAATTTCTATGGGATAATCAGTAACAAAAACAGGCTTTTTAAAAATTTCTTCACATAAGTATCTTTCATGCTCTGTTTGCAAATCTACACCCCAGCTTACTTTATACTCAAAATTTTCATTATGTTTTTCCAATTCTTTAATAGCATCAGTATAAGTAATTCTAGCAAAGTCAGATGTAATAACATTATTTAATCTGTTTAATAAAGAATTATCAATAAAATTGTTAAAAAACTCCATTTCTTCTGGACAAGTATCTAACACATATTTAAAAATATATTTTATCATATCTTCTGCTAAATCCATATCGTCATTTAAATCTGCAAAACATATTTCAGGTTCTACCATCCAGAATTCAGCAGCATGTTTTACAGTATTAGAATTTTCA
>CANQTJ010000009.1 GCA_947626705.1 uncultured Clostridia bacterium
ATAAATGGTCTATTGCAAATAATCCATTTAACATTCAACAATAAAAAATTAAAACAATGGTGCAAATAATCTTAAAATTGATTGCCATAAAGATTTCAAAAAACCTGCTTTAACATCTTTATCATTCAATTCTTTACTATCCTTAAAAGTACTTTCAAAATCCTCATATATTTTATTTATTTCACTAACATTTTCCATATATATTCCATTTTCAAAATGAAGATATAAACTTCTATAATCCATATTTATTGTTCCAACTACTGCTCTAATATCATCTGATAAGAATACTTTAGAATGAACAAATCCATTTGTATATTTATAGATTTTTACTCCATTTTCATGTAACACTCTAAAAAATGAGGTTGTTTGTGTATAAACTATTTTTTTATCTGGTATTCCAGGTACAATTATCTTTACATTGACTCCTCTTTTAGCTGCTCTACAAAGTGAGTTGACCATATCAGTATCAATTATTAAATATGGAGTCATTATATATAAATAACTTTTTGCACTATTAATTATATTAATATAAACATCTTCTCCAATTAAATCTTTATGAAGTGGTGCAACTCCATAAGGAATATTAGCATTCCATAAAGTTAAAAACATAACTGTTAAATTCCAAATAGCATCACCTACAATTTTTATGCCATTATCTTTCCATATACCTAGTTTACTATTTATATTTATATATTCATCACTTAAATTAACACCACCTGAAAAAGCAACTTTTCCATCTATAATTGTAATTTTTCTGTGATCTCTATTGTTCATAAATATTCCTCTAAAAGGACTTAATTTATTAAATGGTATACATTTTATACCATACTCAGCAAGTTTTTGTGAATAGTTTGTTGCAAGCATTGCAATGCTTCCCATATCATCATATAATATTCTAACATCTACACCTTTATTTGCTTTTTCTTTCAATATGTCTAAAATACCATTCCACATAACTCCTTCATTAATGATAAAATATTCCATAAATATAAATTTTTCAGCTTTTTTAAGTTCTTTTAATAATTCAGGATAAAATTTTTCACCAAAATTATAATAAGTAATTTCATTATTGGTACTTACACAATAATTTGTTCTATTTATTAAATATTTAATATTATCTAATTTTTTATCATCTATTTGTTTTTTTATTTTTTCATCTTGAACTAAGTATTTATTGTATTTTTCTTCACATTCAAATATTCTTTTTAATAATTTATTTCTAGAATAATTTTTTCCTAGTGTAATTAATAAAATTGTTCCAAATATTGGAAATATTAATATTAATATTATCCATGGTAAATCATTTGAAAGTCTTGTACTGTCTTTTAATATGCTTAGAACAATTAAAATACTAGCTATAGTATAAAATAGCGTAATAATACCTAAATATTTATAAAAAAATAATCTTATTATAATGGCAAATCCAAATTGTAGAATAACTCCTATTATAACTATTAAAGCTCTTTTTATTGCATTTAACATATTTTTATAACTCCTTTATAAATTAATATCATATATATTATCATAAAAGCAGATAATTATCAAATAATTATCTGCTTAATAAACATGTATTATTTATTCTTAAAACTTTTTTATCTTTGTAATTAATTGTATTAAAAAATTACAAATCAATTTTTACATCTTCACGTTTTTTATCTTCTGCATTGAAAAATTCTTTTCTAGTTAAACCTTGAGAATTTGCGATTATACTAGATGGAAATGAAATAATTTTTTGATTATAAGATGATACATTAGCATTATAAAGTCTACGTGCAGCTTGTAAGTGTTCTTCAACATCTGCAATTGCTAATTGTAAAGTCTTATAATTATCACTTGCTTTTAAATCTGGATAATTTTCTGCTAATAATTGTATTTTTGAAAAGTTTTCTTCCATAGCAGCATTTGCTTCATTTTTTTCTTGCATTGTCATACCTTTACGTAATTCTATTGTCTTAAATAAAGTTTCTTGTTCATATTTAGCATATCCTTTAACAACATCTATCATTTTAGTTAATACATCATATCTTTTAGTTAAAGCTACATCTATTCCAGAATCTGCTTCTTCAATTTTTACAATAGCTCTGTTTAACCCATTATATATTGAAATTATATAACCTGCTATAAGTAGTATAATTATTAATACTATAATTACTGTTCCCATTCTTACACCTCCTTTTTAAATAAATCATTATCAAGATTAAGCTCATCTACAAATTGAGTTATCAATTTTATATCACCTGATATTTTTTCTATAATTTCTGTTTCATTTATTTGTTTGAATATTGTTGGTGGTTCAAAAGAATCTTTATTATCATCTATTCCAATATGTAAACGATTATCTATAAAACATAAAAGAAGTTTTCCTCTAGTCATATCACCTAATTTTTCTATTTTACTCATTAGAGTAGGCGTAATAATATAAAAAGCATCATGTTCATTTTGTGCATAAACATTAAATCTACTGTTAAAACTCTCTGATTCCATAGAAACTTTTTTAAATATTTCATCTTCTTTTCCAAAGAATCTCTTTACTTTTGAATTTTTAAAACCTTTTTGAGCTATTTGAACATCTGCTTTAAAAGTTTTATTAAAATCAAATATCATCCATCTTCCCTTAAATATCGTTGTATATGAAGTACTTGTACTTCCATCTGAATCAGTTGATGTGTGTTCTTCTTCTATATGTACATCAGATTGTTCAAATTTTATATCTTTGTATTTACCTGATATATAATCTTCTGATTTGTATATATCCCCCATATACATCATTTTTGTATCTGCTATTGTTTCACGAGGTATACCATTTAATGGTTGATATACTAAGTCTGAAAATTTAGATTTTAAAGATTTTAGTACAAATTCTTTTTTAAAAATTTTTGTGTATTGGCTATATAATTTATAATTAAATAATACTAATAATATGTTTCCTATAAAAAGTATGCATATTAACAGTCCAATACTTTTTGTAAGAATTGTAAAAAGTGCAGAAAAAAGTATGATACTTATAATTCCTATAATAAACCTGTTTCTTAGTTTAAGTCTTATTTCTTCTAATTCTTCCATAAATTCCTCCGTTTTTATTACATATATTTTTAATTAATTATATATTTTAAAATCTTTTAAGTCAATATTTATTTTTCTAAAGTTTCTGTATTTTTTTAAGAGGGCTCCCTACCAAGCTTGTAGTATAATTGATTTTTTGCACTATTTTATTGAATAAATTAAAAAATTATTAAAACTTTGCTACAATATAAATTTGAGAGTAGAAAACTTTTAAAGTCTTCTACTCTCAATTTAACCTTTTATATATAATTTACTCATCTTCATTAACTAAGTCTGAATATAAATCATCAATTTTTTTAATAAAAGCTAATTTTAACCTTCCAATATCATTTACACTTATTCCTTCTAGGTCATCATTTTCTATTGCTTCTAAGTAAACTCCTGTTAATGCTGTTACACCAATGTAATGCATTTTTGCAACTCCTATGTCATTTACTGTTAATTGAGCATCACCATCTACATCTCCTCTTACTGAAAATGTCCATATTTTAGTTCCTACTGTTACAGTATCTCCTGTAGCGACTGGAGCTGATGTGTCTGTTACAAGGTTAAGAGATTGTGTTCTTTCTACATCAGAGCTTTCAGTTATTGAATGATATTTTGGTGTTTGTGAACAATTTAATAATTTATTTAATGTTTCATAAGTCATTCCAAGAGGAGCATCTATAATATTTTTTTCTTCTTTAAGAATAACATGTTGTTCTTCTGCTTCTGGTTTAAGTTCTAAAGTTTCTTCTACTACTTTTGCTATAGTAAATGCTTTAGTATAGTCAGTAATCTTTATTGTTCCATTTTCTCCGTAATCTTCCTGTTCCAGCATTCATATTATTTAATTTTACTATTGTTTCTATTGTTTGTTGTTCAGAAAAATCTATTTCATTTTTTACTTTGAACTTTAATGTAAGTATTTCGTCTGTTGAATCTTTAACTAAATCATCATTTATAGTATCAGAAGTAAATGTTTTATTATCTTTATCATAAGTATATTTCCAAACTTTTAGTTCTCCTTGTGATGTTTGTTCATTTTCTTGCATATCTAATTCTAATAAATTTTCATCATATTCGAAATTACCACCTATAATATTAATTCCGTTACCTAAATTATTAGATTCTGATATAGAATATGTTATTTCAAATTTATCTCCTGCATGTAAATTTGTAATTTCTGATTTTGTTTCTCCATCAATTTTGTATGCTTTAGATGTTAATGTTAAAGATGTATTATTTACAATAGGTTGTGTAACAACTTCTGCTCCTAATTCTTCTTCTTGTTGATGAACACTTTTTGCTGCAAAAGCAACTTTTATCATTACACTAGAATCATTTGTAGCTGATTCACTTTTAGCTAGTTCATTTGCAATATCTTCATATTTTACTTCTAAAGTATGTTCAGTTACATTATCAGAAAAGTCTATAACTTCATCTCCAACCATTATTTCATCAATTTCATATCCTTCATCTGCAACAATTTTGAATTGTTTATTTGGTATAGCTGGTAATGTAGTTTCATCATCTACTGTTTTTTCTGTTTCTCTTAATACATTAATTGTATCAGCAACTTTTGCTTGTTCTTGATTTGCATCTTCTAGACCTGTAATATCTAGAACTTTACCACCTTCTGTTACATTTAATATTGCTGATTTATCAGCATTTTGTTTGTCTGATTCTGTTTTAGTTACAGCAGCAATAGTAAATGGACTAAAACTATATACTTCAACTATTAAACCTAATGGTGTAATTGTGCAAGGTATTTCTTCAACACCAGTAATTTCACCTTGAGCATTCTTTATATAGTGATATGCTTTAAATGTAACTCCTGCATCTTCTGGTCCATAACCTTGTGGGAATCCAAGCATAACTCTAACTCCCATTCCATCTTTTAGATTTTTTTGTTGTTGTTTACACAATGTAAGATTTATATTATAAGTTTCTGTTGATTCAACTTGACGTCCTTCGCCTTCTTTTTCTAGATATTCGTCTAATCCTTTTTCCATAGCATTTGTTTCAGCTTTTGTTGTTTTTGTGGTTACAAGTGTTAATCTATGTTTTAATATATCAGATAATTTTTGCATCTGTTCTTCATCAACACCTTCTAATCCCATTTGTGTCATATCAATATTATCATCCATTAAAACTGGTTTTCCGTATACATTTAAGTTAAATCCTTGAGCTGTATATGCATAAGCAGAACACTCATGAGCACATTGATATATAGTAGATAATGGTTTTTTATGGCTATAAGTTCCTACTAAGCCTTTGAAATCAAAGATATAATAAACTGTATCATCTGCCCACATTTCACTTGGTGTAAAGTTAAAACTAAATGTACTTGTTCCGTCAAAATTAAAATCTGTTATTTTATATTGTAGTCTAGGATGTGTTTCACTTCCAATTGTAATATCATCAGAAGCATCTCTATATGTTTGTGTTAATGGTTCATATATCATAACTGATACTGATGGTTCTACTCCACTTTCATCTGGAATTAATACATCATCATATTCTATAGTAACTGGATATGATTTTCCAATATATTGAACACTACTTACAGCTGGTGTTGCTCTTTTTACATAAGGTGGAGCTACATATTGTCCATTAGGATTGTTTAATATATCTGTTTTATAAATAAGTGATTCTTCTGTTCCTAAATATGTTGTTTGTTTTCTAATAGCTTCTAAATCTGAAGTTTGTTGATATGGAGCTGGAGCAATGTCTGTAACTGCAACTTGTAAATAACTTACATGAACAACCATAAATTCTATCCATTCATCTGTATCTAACATTCCAGAATTACCATAAATATCTGGACGTGGATAAGCCCAACCTGAACTTCTTATTTCTCCATTTTCACCCTCTTGATAAAAGTTTGTAAGTATATAAACTCCATCTTCTTCAATAGCTTTTTGACATCCATGTCCATTGTAGCTTACTCTTAAAATAGAACTTGAACTGTCATCTTCTGAATTATAACTTTCATCATCTAATTCTACTTTTAAAGGTCCTTGATCAAATATTACATCAAATTTATCACTTGCTACTTCTAGTTCTGGATATGAAAATTCAAAATTAGAAGCTGACATAATTCCAGTAGGAACATGTTTATACATTCTATCTGCTCCAACTAAGAAATATTTTGTACTTACTATTTCTTCTCCCTGATTATCATTTTCATCTGTATTGTCAAATGTTACATCAACTGCATACCATTTGTCATCGCTTAATTCAACATAAGCCCATATATGTTCTTCTGGTTGACTTTCAGTTACTCTATATATACCTTGTACTAATACGCAAGGTATATTTAATTTGTCTAAACATATTTTTAAAGCTTTTGCCATACCAGCACAAACAGCATTTCCTTCTTCTAACCCAAATACACCATAACTTGTTCTAATAGTATAAGGATGGTCTGTTTGATGTTCATAAGTATATTTTGTCATTTTGGCAATTTCATTATGAATAACTTTAACTTCTTGTTCAATTAAATCTTGACCAGTTTGTAAAGTATCTTTTACAGCTTTAGCTTTATTTACAATTTCATCAACTTTATTATCTACAGTTGTAATTGCTTGTTCAATTTTATCTGTATCTATACTTCCATCTGATTTCAAAAATTCTTTGTTGATATAATTATCGCCTCTACCTGTACCAACATATAAATGTTTTACATTATTAATTTGGTTTACTCTCATTGTGAAGTAATCAAAATCTACATAGAAAATATTTGGATAATCAGACGTAAATGCATCTCTAGCAGCTCCCATTGAATTTAATAATTCTTGAGAACCAGAGGCAAATGCATCTAATTTTGTTTGTAAATCTGATAATTGGTCTTCTGTAATTTCTCTAGAAACATTTCCTTTTTTCAAATCGCCTTTTAAATACATATCTTCCATTACGTTATAAAAAACTTTTGAATCTTCTGTTAATTGATTATAAAAATATTTTGTAGATATATTTTTGTTAGTTGTTGTTTCTTGTGCTTCATCAGCATAAACAACACTTGGTATAGCAACATTAATCCAAGATAATTGTGATACAAATATTGCTATAACTAATATTATCGAAATTAATTTTTTTGTTTTCATAAATAACCCCCTTAATATATTTATTTATTCCTTTATATTATATCACAAATTTACCTTAAAAGACAATATTTTCCTTAAATTAAGTTTTATTTTTTTATATACCTTTTAAAAAAAATTATCTATTTAAAAGTTCCATTCTTCAAGGCTTTTAGATACTTAAATATTCAAATAAAAATACTTCTTGTATATTTCATATTTTTATGATATACTTAACGTATCAAAATCAAAGGAGGATTTGAGTATGGTAATCTATAACAGGAAAATGCGGAGATTAACTAGAGGTATGTCAATATATGTATTTTATATTAATGTACCACTATTAGAGGTATCTAAAAGAAGGATACTACCTAAAAACAGGATTATACCTAATCTCAAAAATGTTTCTGTAAATACAACCGTGTCCAAAAGACGCTCATTTGCGTCAGATAGGCATCATTAAAAGCTTTTTGGACCACCATAAAAATCTTTTTAGCCACCACAATTGTGGTGGCTTATCATAATAAATGGAGTGTGAATAAAAATGATAAATCATCAAAATAACCCAGATTATTTAAATTCCTTTTTAGACTATACAATAACAATATTAAACAAATCTCCTAATACAGTTAAAGAATATAATTATGACTTAGCAATGTTTTTAAAATTTATAAAGTTAAAATTTAATCTTACAAATGAAACAGATTTTTCTAATATAACAATAAAAGATATTTCAATAGATACAATTAAAAAAATTAAATTAGATGATATTCATGCATTTTTAAGTTACTTAACTAATACATATCACAGTAAGGCTGCCACCCGTGCAAGAAAAGCTTCTAGTATAAGAGTATTTTTTAATTATTTATGTGCAAAAGCTAATTTAATAGAAATAAATCCTGCTCAAAACTTAGAAACTCCAAAATTAGATAGAAGATTACCTAAGTATTTAAGCTTAGAAGATAGTAAAAAATTATTACAGGTTACTGAAAATGAAGATAATAGAAATTCTAAAAGAGATTATGCAATAATTACTTTATTTCTAAATTGTGGTATGCGTTTATCTGAATTAGTAGGAATAAATATTAATGATATAGATTTTAGTGAAAATAAAATGACTGTTATTGGTAAAGGCAATAAAGAAAGAACTATATATCTAAATAAAGCATGTATTAAAGCTATTAAATCTTATTTAGATGTAAGACCAAATGACGGAATTAAAACAGATAAACAGAATTCTCGTAAAGCTTTATTTTTAAGTGAAAGAAAAGAAAGAATTAGTCGCAGAACTGTGCAATACATTGTTGATAAAGAACTTCTAATTGCTGGATTAGATACAAAAAAATATTCAACGCATAAACTAAGGCATACAGCTGCAACTTTAATGTATCAATATGGAAATGTTGATATTAGAGCTTTACAAGAAGTTTTAGGTCATGAAAGTATATCAACTACAGAAATTTATACTCATGTTGCTAATCAACAAGCAAGAAATGCTATTGAAAGTAACCCATTAGCAGACATATAAGGTATTTAATATGTTCACTAATAACATACCTTTAGTTCAATAAAAGGAACTGGTGAAACTTAAATTTCACCAGTTCCTTTTAAATCATAAAATAACATTGATACATACAAATATTCTGCCAACTTTTCTTTAGATAAATTTTGAGGAAAACAAATATATGTGATGTCCCCTCTGCTATTAGTATAATAGTACAAAGTTAGTTCAATTTCATAACAATCTAACTTTTTATAATTTATAGTATCTACTTCTCTTGATATTTTACAAAAAATGTTTTGTAAAATTAAATAAATTTCTTTATTGGTTAGATTGCTATCTTCTGAAAACCAATTCATAACGTAATTATCATTTTTCCTGTTTATGTAAATTTTGATTTTTGCATTTAATTTAAAATTGGTTTTCTTCCGAAATTCCTTACTAAAATTGATAATTTTTCCCATATTTTCCATAAAGTTTCCCTCCGTATACAAAAAACTATTTAGTTTGTGACAAATATATTATACACTAACTTTTCATAATATTCAATATTTAAGTTTCATTTTTTTAATTATAGAATGTTGATTTATAAAAAAACAAAACTTAAATTATATTGTAACTACTACAAAAGTGCTTTTAACTCTTGTATTTTTTCATTATAAAAATCTATTGTATTTTTAAATGTTTCTTTACTCTCTAAATTTACATCAACCATCTTTAATAAATCAACTGATTTTTTACTACAACCTTGTTTAAGCATATCAATATACTTTTCTACATATCCAGGTTTTTTATCTAAAATATTTTTAGCTATTACAATTGCAGCAGATACTCCAGTAGCATATTTATATACATAAAAATCACTATAAAAATGAGGTATTCTTGCCCATTCATATTTTATTTGTTCATTTATATTAATAGCATTTCCAAAATATTTTTTATTTAACTCATAGTAAATATTATTTAAATTCTCTGAAGAAAGCATATTACCATTTTCTATTTTTTCATGAACTATTTTTTCAAATTCTGCAAACATAGCCTGTCTAAAAAATGTAGCTCTTATCATTTCCAATAATTCATATAATAGTTCTGCTTTTTTATTTTTATCTTCTTCTTTAGAAATCTGATAATGACTTAATATAATTTCATTAACAGTTGATGCAACTTCTGCTACCATTATTGTATAATTTGCATTTAATACATTTTGATTATTATTTGAATAATATGAATGCATACTGTGTCCTAACTCATGAGCTATTGTACTTACATCTCTTTTACTATTCACAAAATTAGTCAATACAAAAGGATGCACTCCATATACTCCCATACTATATGCACCACTTTTTTTATTTGGTTTTGCAAATACATCTATCCAATTATTTTCAAAAGCCTCTTTTAATTTATTACAATATTCTTCCCCTAATATTTCTAAAGCATTTAATACTTCTTGCTTTGCATCTTCAAATGTTATTTCGTCTTTATCTTGTTCAAAAGGATTTACATATAAATCGTACATATACATTTGTGGTAAATTAAGCAATTTTTTCTTTAATTTTAAAAATTCATGATTTACAGAAATATTTTCATCAATTGACGCTATTAAACTATTATAAACTTTAATAGTAGCATCATCATTTTCGACTGCATTTTCCAAGCTTGAATTGTATTTTCTTATTTTTGCAATTGTAGTTTTGGCTTTAACATTTGCAATATACATTTCTGCAATTGTATTAATAAATTCACTATATTTTTCATACATCAAATTAAAGGCTTGTTTTCTAACATCTTGATTTTTGCTTTTCAAGTATATTGTATAATTACTATCTGTTAGCTCTACTTCTTCCCCATTTTCATCTATTAAAGTACCAAATTTAAACTCAACATTTGTCAACATATCAAATGTATTTTCCGGAGCTGATATTATTTCAGATAAATTTGCTAAAATATTTTCTTCCTCTTTTGATAATATGTGTTTCTTTTTTTCTAGTATATCTTTAATATCTCTACGTTATTTCTGGAGTTATAAATGAAGTTGCAACACTAAAATCTGTTCCTAAAATTTCTACTTCCTTAAATAATTTTATCCCTTCTTGATTTGACATATCTAAATGATATTTTAACATTCCATAACTATATATTTTTTCATATTTTTCTAGTGCTTGTTCTAATAAATTATAACAATTATATAAATTATCTGATGTATCACATATTTTTCCTTTATATGCTTTTATTTCTTCTAATATTTTTTTTAGTTTATCTTTTTCCGTATTAAACTGTTCTTCACTTTCAAATATATCCTGTAAGTTCCAATTATAATTTTCTTGCATTTAATTATACCTCCTATTAATTTTCTGTATAAATTTTATCACATTAAATTCAATTTTTCTATAAAATTTATATTTAAGTTCTATTTTCTTTTGCATTCTTTTTTTATAAAACATTAAATATAACTTTTTTTATTAGAATAATATATCAATTTATATTTAAAATTCGTATAATATATAAATGTCGAATGAAAGGAGGTATTGTAGATTTTGGAATTAAAAGATAAAAAAATAGGATTTGTTTTAACAGGCTCATTTTGTACATTTAGTAAAACAATTCCTAAGATAAAAGAATTAGTAAAAAAAGGTTCTGAGGTTATTCCTATAATGTCTTTTAACAGTTATAATTTAGATACAAAATTTGGAAAAGCCAAAGATTTTATAAATGAAATTGAAGAAATTACTGGAAAAAAAATTATTCATACTATACAAGATGCCGAACCAATTGGACCTAAAAAATTAACAGATATTATGGTAGTTGCACCTTGTTCTGGAAATACTATGTCAAAACTAGCTTATGACATTATTGATAATCCAAGTACAATGGCAGTAAAATCACATCTCCGTAATAATTTACCTGTTGTTATTGCCCCATCTACTAATAATGGTTTAAGCCGGAAATGCACCTAGTATAGCTTCTTTACTTAATAGAAAGAATTATTATTTTGTTCCTTTTAGACAAGATAATCCTATAACTAAGCCTCGTTCTATTGTTTTTGATTTTGATTATCTTATTAAAACAATTGAATATGCTTTAGATGGTGAACAAATCCAGCCTATTCTACTGTAGTTTATTTTACATTATTTTGCAATAACAAATAAGTATATTTAATTGCCCATAAGCAAGTTTTTTTAACTTGCTTATGTTACTATTTATTTAATTATCTTCTTTGTCATCATTTTTTACAAAAACCATATATCCTTCTGATTGATATATTCTAGTTTTTGAATATGTATGACCATTAAAATCTATTCTTTTATAATTATTTTCTTCCATCCAATTAATTAACTTTGAAAAATATTTATAAAAATCACTAATTACATATATGTCTACATTATTTTCTGAATCTAAAGTATATCCATTATCCTTTTTCCAAAAATAAAATGATTTATCTGTATTTCTATTTGAAAATATATTTTTATCAAAATATGGTTGCACTCCTGTTACATTATATCCTAACCCAAATATTACTTTATCCTCATAATTGTTGTTTATTATGTATTCAGCAACTGCTTTTGAACCAGAATAATTATTTTTATAGTCATAGCAAATTGCACAAATAGACCATAATATTTGTATTATAAATACGACGGTAAAGAATATTTTTATTATTTCCTCTGTGTTTATAGAATTATTAACAATTGAATATGATAATATCAAAAGAAATATTATTCCTACATGCCATATTTGAAGTAATAACCATATATACCATAAGTACTGGTACAAATAATATTAACATTCTTATTATAGATTTTATTCTCTTTTCTTTATTATCTTTATTAGAAAAAATTAATATTCCTATTACTGAAAATGTTATTATTATTTCTATAACAATGTTTGCATAGCTACTTACTGTTGCCTCTGAAATTATATGAAAAATATTTTTTCCTCCATTTCCAGTAAAAGTACAATCTGAATTTGGATAAGTGCATAAAGCTGTTATTAGAAGTTCAATAAAAATTAAGCAAATTGCTATAATATTTTTCTTATTTTTAAATTTATTGTATTTATATACATCTATAAAAAATAACACATATAGTGAACCTGCAATAATTAAAGTATGTAAGCTTATATTCATAAAAATAAATAGAATAATACTAAATAAAATAGGTTTTTGTATTCTTTTATCATAATTACAAATTAATGTCATTAAAATTGGTAATACTAAACAATAACTTCGAGCTATAATTGTATTTTGATAAAGTATAAAATATGTAAATGGAAATAGCATTTTAACATACCAAGGTGCTTTTATTTTGAATTCAAATATAGCTACACCTATACTTGAAAATATTATTGGTAATAAATAAAACGTTTCATAAGTTCCACCTAGCATTATAAAAATTTTTATTATTATAACCCATAAAGGAGGCGTTCCCTCATATTGCATCCAATGTATAAGTTCTATTAAATTATTATCTCTTGCAAGTAAGAATGATTGTGCCTCATCGCTCCAATGTTCGTGAACGTTTGCAACACAACAACATATAATTATAAATAATATTAATACTATAAATTTCCACCAATTTTTTCTTACATAATCCATTTTAATATCCTAATTACTCCCATCTTACAATTTTTATTATGTGCAGATACATCAACTCTTGTTTCAATTTCTTTTCTATTATTATGATAATATAAATATGCCTTTAAAAGCATTTCTTCATTACGAAGTGTTGGTTTAAAATGAAGTTTCTCTTTTATTTTTGTTGTATCAAAAACAAAACTTGCAGAAATCATTTTATATTGATATGGACCTAATGGAGATATTCCTAATTTAAAACATATTTTCATTGCTAATGTCATTAATCCTTTTGGAAAATGAATTAACTTTGATTTTGATTTTGCTTCTTGTATTACATATTGATATACCTCATTAAATGATTTTACATCATCTGAACCAATATTAAATACTTCTGTTCCTTCATAATTTAAGGCTAACTTCATTGCTTGTACAAAATCTTTTGCATAAATAAATTGATATTTGTTAGTTCCATCTCCTACAAGCGGAATTTTTTTATTTTCATCAATAAATTCAAATAATAAACTAAGTAACCCTAACCTTCCTTCATCTATTATAGTAGGACTTCTAAAAATAATAACATCTATTTTGTCTTTATTACTTAATAATATTTTTTCACCTTCTAATTTTGATTTTCCGTATAATTCAATTGGTTCTGCTTGCTTTTCTTCTGTTACTTTTTCTTTAAATTCTTTTCCCCATAAACAGTTGCTTGAAATAAATTGTATTTGTTTACATTGATTTTTTATAGCATAATTTACTATATTTTTAGTTCCATCTACATTAGATGTCCATAAATCTTTCTTATTTTTAGTATCATGAGCTAATAATGCAGCACAGTGAAAAATTGCATCAAATTTATAAGTTTTAAATATTTCTTCTAATGTATCTAAATTTCTTATATCTCCTTGTATAGCTACAAAATTTTCTTTTTCATAATTATCTTTTTCTAAGTCAATACTTACACAAAAGTTTCCATCTTCTATAAGTTGTTTCTTTAAAATACTACCATAAAAACCAGCTCCACCAGTTATTAAATATGTTTTTTTCTCCATTACTACTTCTCCCTTGTACTTATAATATAAAAAAATAACAATATTTACCTTGTATTTGTTTTACAGAGTAACTATTGTTATATTTTTATTATAAATATTTTTATGTTTATTTGTCAATACTAAAATTTATTTTTTTATAAACATTTTTTCTATATTACCTATAAGATATAATGGTATATTAATTAATTTTTCTTCTTCCCTATAATTTGACATTGAAGTTCTAACATTAATTTTTGAATTATATTTTTCGATAAATGTTTTTAAGCTTTTTGCCTGAAGATTCTCATTTGCTTTTACTTCTATTGGAATATTTTTATTTCCTATTTGAGCAATAAAATCTATTTCTGACGTTCCTGTATCCGATGACCAATAAAAAACGTTTAATTCTGTACATTGCTTTAATTGGCATAACACATATTGCTCAGTTAAACTTCCTTTAAATTCAGTAAAGATTTCATTTCCTTCTAACAGTGTTTGAGCATCGATATTACACATTGCACATAAAAGTCCAATATCTAATATATAAAGTTTAAATGCATTAAAATCTTGATATGCTGATAATGGCATTTTATTGGTATTTACTCTATTAATCTGATATACTAAACCACAGTCAATAAGCCATGATAATGCTATTTCATATTCTCTTGCTCTAGCACCTTGTCTAACTAAACCATATATAAATTTTTTATTTTCTTTAGCAAGTTGTGATGGTATATTATTCCATAATTGTCTTATTCTTGGCACTATATTACTTGGAGCATGTTTTGAAAAATCTTGTTCATAAGATTCTAATAATCTTTTTTGTATTTTTCTTACTTCTAACAAATCTTTATTTTTTATATAAGAGTCAACACACTCTGGCATTCCTCCTATATAATAGTATAGCTTTAAATATTCTTTTAGTTTTGCATTAAATATATTAACCATATCATAATCATTTTTTTCCAATATTTCTAATAATTGTTTTTCGTCTAATGCTTCTAAAAATTCATAAAAACTGAAAGGTGTTAAATCTAAAAATTCAACTTTTCCTACTGGAAATGATGTGCCCTCATGTATTGCAACTCCTAATAATGATCCAGCTGATATGATATGATATTCATTAGCATTTTCGCAAAAATATTTTAAAGATTTTAATGCTCTTGGATTTTCTTGAATTTCATCTAAAATTATTAATGTATTTTCTGGTTCAATATTAACACCTGACTCAATTTTTAATCCTTGTATAATCTTATTTAAATCAAAATTTTCATTAAATAAATTATTCATTCTTTCATTATCATCAAAGTTTATATAAGCATATTTTTCGTAATTAGTTTTACCAAATTCTTTCATTAACCATGTCTTTCCTACTTGTCTTGCACCTCTTATTAACAACGGTTTTCTAGTTGTAGAAGCTTTCCATTTTTTTAATTCTTCAATTTTTCTTCTATACATATAATCACACCCCTAACTGTTATATATGTATTATATCATATCTTTCACAAAATTTAAAGAACTTTTAGTATAGTTTGCACATTTTTCTAATGACTTTTTGAGAATTTTATACATTTTTGTTAGGAGTTTTGCTATTAGTTAATATAAAAAAATAATTACTTTTTATATCTTTAACAAATGTATTTTACTTTTAATTTTTTCAAAATATATGTAATCACTACTGATACATAAAATGTTATAAGTAATCTAGCTAAAAATAATGTTATAATTCCTAATGTAGTATTCATATATTGTGTAAAATAATTACCAACTATAAGTAATATATAATAATTTAATGGATCTGAATATAAGTATATACCAAATGAAAATTTATTAATTGTTTTTATTCTATTATTTTCTACTATTTTATCAATTTTAGACAATTTATAGCAAATTATGTATGTAATAGAAATTTCTAATAATGCTAGAATAATTTTTAGGCACATCTTAATACATATAGAAAAGTCAAATATTTTAAGAGAAACTAATAATATTCCAATTCCTAATACTAAATACAAATATACTATTTTTTTCAAATTATTAATTTTATTATTAATTTCCTCTCTTATATCTTCAAAACAATACCCTATATAAAAATAAATTAAATAAAACAATACATTTTTAACTAAAACTATTTTTATTGAAGCACTTAGTATATTCAAACTAATAAGTATCAAAAAAATAATTAATTTATTCAATTTTTCTAATTCATTTCGTAATATATATTTATATATATATGAAATACAAAAAATACAAAATAAAGTAGGTAAAAACCATAAATGTGTATTTCCTTGTAACAATATTTGACCAATAAAAATATTTTTAATTACATTTTGTGAACCATTATAATATCCTGATATATATTTTATTGGTACAGAATATATTATTGCAACTATCAAAAATGGTACTAATAATCTTTGAGATTTTTTTACTATTAGTTCTCTAAAATTTTTGTATTTATTATTATTTAATGAATTTTTAAATAAAGCTCCACTTAAAGCGAAAAATAAAGGCATATGAAAGCTGTATAAAACCGTAGTTAAAAGATTTAAACTTTTAAAAATTAATTTGCCTATATCACTCATGGATTTGGTGTCCAATATATAATTAATTCCTCCATAATTGCTACTTATTTTATAATAAGTACAGTGTCCTATAACTACTAATATAACAGCAATTACTCTAATAATATCATATTCTTTTATTGATTTAACTTTGTTTATTTTTTCCAACTTATTTCTCCATTTTCATATTAATTTATTTATATTTTATTTTTCTTTATCTTTTTATAAAAATCTTCTGTTATTTCACTTATATGTTAATCTTTGAAATTCATAAAGCTATTAACTTTATGAATTTTACTAATTAAGTAACAATTAAAAAAACATATTATAATTAATATGTTTTTTGTATACATTTTTTATTTTTTTAAAGTAAACTTGTTATTATATTATATAGAGAAAATTGTTGAATTATAAATTTTATATGGTATAATAATTTAGAACAATTCATAAAGTTAATAGCTTCATGAAATATTAATATTTTATATCCAGATAAGTATTAAGAATACTATGTATTTTATACATAAAATTAAATTTAATATAGAGTGAAAAATAATTTTATTTATTCTATACTTGATTACTGTTAATTAATTTTTATAATAATTTCTTCAATTTTATTAATAATTCTTTTTGTGCATTTATATATTCTATCACAAGTTAATCTAGATATTTTTTGTATAGTTTCTTTATAAATGCTAGCCAAAAAAATACTTACAATTAATACCATAAATGCCGTTAATAAAACAACAAAATTTATATAAGTATAACCGTATTTAATGAAAATATTACTATAATACCAAGATTTTAAATAATTTCTTATTAAGATATTATCATGAATAATATATATTAATAAAGTCAATGAAGATATATAATTTATTTTCTTATCATAAAATTTTTTATTTAAAAATAGATTAAATATAGATAACGATATCATTACAATTATAGGATTTATAATAATAGCCATATATTGCATTTTCTTATATAAAAGTGAAATATTTAATCCTAAAAAATTTAAAATCAATAATATAAATAATAATCCTAAAATTGAACTAATTAAAATATAAATATTAATTCGAATATTTTTTCTAAAATTATTCATATATTTTTTTAAATATGCAACGATAAAATATAATGCTATAAACCCCATTATATCTGTGTATGTAGATCTTTTTATAAATTGCCATATGTAAAAATATAAAAATATAAAAATGTTAACTCGTAATAATTGCTTCTTATCTAAAAATTGAATACATTTATTTAGAATAGGATGTATTATATAATATAATATATAACATCCAATAAACCAATTATTATTAAAAGTTATAGGAAATATACATTTTATTATTTCTTTAAAGGTTATATTATGCCCACTAATAATATATAATATCATTATAATTATAGAAATAAGGAAAGTATCAAAAATAATATTAATTACCTTTTTTATATTTAATTCTTTACTATCCAATAGGAAATATGCTGAACATATTATAAAAATACAATTTCCAATTTGTCCCAAGTATCTAATAAAAATTATTAAAAATTCTCTATAATTATTTGTTGCATTTCTTATATCTATAAAACCTGCCATATTACCATAATCCCACCAAGGTACACAATGGCTTATTACTATTAAAAATATTGCAAAAATTCTTAATACTTCTATACTAGAGTTTCTTTTTTGTTTTATTCCGTTCCATAAGTTATCTCCTTTAATAAATATATTTGTTAAACTTTATTTTTTTATTATTCATAAATTATTTTAATTTATGATATTGTTTATTTTATATAAATTATGACTAAGAAAAATTTAAAATTGTTTTTACCTTTGTAAATATAAAAGTTAAATATAAGATTATAATATAAACATAAATAACTATGCAAAAAGTATACTTTTTTTGGACTAAATTAATATTAAGAAATATCAATAAAGATTTTCTATTTATATAATTATATAATTTATATAAATTTTTATTTTTTCATAAATTAAAATACTTTACGATATTGTTTATACTTATAATTACATATATTTTTATAATTGCTATTATACATATAGCTTTTATATATATTTTTTTACACAATTTAATGATTCTAATATCACTTTGTCCATATCATAATATTTATATTGTCCTAATCTTCCTCCAAAAATGACTTTTTCATCTTTATCTGCTAATTGCTTATATTTTTCATATAAATTATTATTTTTTTCATCATTAATTGGATAATATGGTTCTTTTGTCTTGTCCCATTTATCTGAATATTCTTTTGATATTACTGTTTTTGGTTGCATTCCAAATTCAAAATGTTTATGTTCTATTATTCTTGTATATGGAATTTTATATTCTGTATAATTTACTACTGCATTTCCTTGATAATTGTCTGTTTCCAATAATTCTGTTTCAAATCTTACACTTCTATATTCTAATTCCCCAAAGCAATAATCGTAATATTCATCTATTGGTCCAGTATATACTATTTTTTCTGCAATATTTTCTAGTTTTTTCCTATTTTCTAAATAATTGCAATTTAATTTTACTTCTATTCCATCTAGCATTTTTTCTATTATTTGAGTATAACCTCCTATTGGAATTCCTTGATATAAGTCATTAAAATAATTATTATCATATGTAAAACGTACTGGTAGCCTTTTTATTATAAAGCTAGGTAATTCCGTTGCTCTTTTTCCCCATTGTTTTTCAGTATACCCTTTTACTAATTTTTCATATATTGTTTTCCCTACTAATTTTATTGCTTGTTCTTCTAAATTTTTTGGTTGATCAATATTTGCTTCTTTTAACTCTTCTTCAATTTTTTCTTTAGCCTCATCTGGCGTAAAAACTCCCCATATTTTGTTAAAAGTATTCATATTAAATGGCATATTATATACTTCATCTTTATACCTTGCTATTGGCGAATTAGTATAACGATTAAATTCTGCAAATTGATTAATATATTCCCATACTTCTTTGCTACTTGTATGGAATATATGCGCTCCATATTTATGTACATTAATATTTTCTATTTTTTCAGTATATATATTTCCTCCAATATGTGCACGTTTGTCTATTATTAGACATTTTTTTCCTTTCTTGTTTGCCTCATATGCAAATATTGAACCAAATAATCCGCTTCCTACTATTAAATAATCATATTTATACATATATTACCTCCGTTAAATTTTATAATATATTACTGTAATTCCTAAATTTTCTATTTTACGTTTTATATTACATATTTCTTTTTCTTGTATTTCTTTAAATATTGGCATTTCTTTTCCTAATGTGTGATATTTATTTTCACCTAACCTATGTATTTTAAATATTTCAACTTTTAATGGTTTATATATATTTAGAAAGCTATATATTTCTTTTAAATTTCTATCTGTTACTATATATTCTGGTACTAATGGTATTCTAAATGTTACAGTACATTTATTATCAAAAACTTTTTTTATATTTTTATTATATAATTCTAAATTACTATTTATTTTATATATTTTTTCTTTATCTAAAATCTTAATATCAATTATAAATTCATCTACATATTTTATTGCAATATCTACAAATTTTTCTGGTGCTATTAAAGATGTTTCTATGCAAATATTAATTTCTTGCTCTTTTAATCTTTTTAATAATGGTTTTATTTTTTCAAATTGTAATAGACATTCCCCTCCTGAAAATGTAATTCCTCCTCCATTTTCATAATATATCTTATCTTTAAGAATTTCTCTTTCAAGTTCATTCAATTCAATTTCGTATCCATAGGTTCCATCATAATTATTGTTTTTAAATTTTTGTATTTGAAAATCGATATTTTCAGGATTTGAACACCATGGACACATTAAATTACATCCTTTAAAAAATACTGTCGTTCTTATTCCAGGTCCATCATGTAGGCTAAATCTTTGTATATTAGTTATTATTAATTTTTCCTTCATTTTTTAGTGCCCTTTCTATTATATAATCTTTGTATTCATCTGGTAAATCAATAAAATATGCACTAAATCCCCATACTCTTACAATAAGATTTGGAAATCTTTCTGGATTTTTACGAGCCTCAATTAATTGTTTACTACTCACAACATTCATTTGCATTTCAAAAAATCCTACTTTTATACTTAATAATAAAAAATCTACAAATTTATCAAAGTTATTATTTATAAAATTAGGTGTTACAAAAAAGTCAACTACATTTCCATTAAATCTATTTTCTCCATAATCTAATTTTGACGCAAATTGTATTAATTCTGTATAAGCATTTGACACATCTGATGATATATGCAC
>CANQTJ010000010.1 GCA_947626705.1 uncultured Clostridia bacterium
AGATAAACCTGTTATTACTACCATCTTATCTCTTGGTATTTCTAAATTTATATTTTTTAAGTTGTGTTCTTTCGCTCCTTTTATAATTATTTTATCATTCATTAATTTCACTCCCTGTTTACTATATATCTTCCTCATTGACATTATACAATATTTTTATTCAAAAAACAATAGTTTGGTAAATTTTGTTAAAGTATTGTAAAAATACATTTATCAAATAAGTTTCACATTAATGGAGGTAAGTAAACTGGTATGAATCAGCTTGTGATACAGTAGCAACACTTTTTAATTTATCTTATGATGAAGTTGACAAAGCAGTTAATGGAGAAAAATATTGGATTTTATAAGCAACATAAAATTATAAGGAATCATAAAATTTATGATTCCTTATAATTATGTTGCTTTATCCATTCTATTCTTTCTTGATGTAATTTATTTCCAAATTCAATACCTTCAGCAATATTATATTTTTCTTTTATAAACTTACCATTAATTTGTTCTAAACATTGTTTTCCTATAGTTTCAAAATCAATACTACCACTATCAACATTTCTACTGCTTAATTTATCAGAATATACAACTACTTGAAGTCCATGTAACCCAATACTGGATTTTGCAACTCTTTCTATAAAATCAACTTTTTTAGATGGTTTCATTTTATAAAATATTCCACCTCTAATATGTTCTCTACATGCAATTTTTCCTGATTCTATCCATTTAGTAGGTGCTTTTATTCTATTTCCAAATTTAGTTACTAGTTCTACACCTTTTATTTCATGTCCATAATGATGTGGATATTCTTCTTTGGGAGTTTGCCCTTTTCCTAAATCATGTACTAATGCTGAAAATCTTATTTCCAAATTATTTGTCAATTCTGCTGATTTATCTACAACAAGCATTGTATGATTAAAACTATCTCCTTCTGGATGGTATTTTATCGGTTGTAAAGCTCCTATTAAATCATATATTTCTTTAAAATGAACTTCTAAAACTTGTGCTTGTTTTAATACTTTAAAAAATATTGAAGGTTTTTCCTCTGATAATGCTTTACTAAATTCTATAAATACTCTTTCTACTGATAAAGTATTTAGCTCTTCTTTTAAACTATTCATCATTTTTAATGTATTTTCTTCTACTTCAAAATTTAATTCTGTTGCAAATCTTGCTACTCTGTATACTCTTAATGGGTCTTCTAAAAAATGTTCTGTTGTTGCTTTTATTATTTTCTGTTCTAAATCTTTTTTTCCATTAAATGGGTCTATTATTTCTCCTGTTAAAACATCTTGTGCTATTGAATTTATTGTAATATCCCTTCTTGCTAAATCTTGTTCAATTGTTATTTTTTTATTTGTTGTTATTTCAAAAGCTTTATGTCCAATTCCTTTTTTCTTTTCAGTTCTTGCCATTGCAAATTCTTTTCCATCTAACTCAAAAACTTCAAATGCTTTTCCTCTAATAGTACTTTCTGGAAATAAATTTTGAAATTGTTGTGCTGTAATTCCTACAACACAATAATCTTCGTCTTTTGTTTCTTTTTTTAATAATTCATTTCTTATAGCACCGACCTACTAAATATAATCTCCCACCTTTATTTTTAATTTTTTTAGCAATTTCAAAAATATTTGTGTTCATATTCTCTCCCATAGAATTTGAATTTTATAACAAGCCGTTGAATGTAATGAAAATCTCATATTTTAAGCAATATTTATTAATATTACTTAAAAATTATTATAAAGACTTTTAATTAAATTTATTCATAGCTATATCTACGCCATTTTTTAATATTTCTTCTATGGCATCTACTGCTTTTTTTACTCCCTGTTGTAGCACTATTTTTTCTTCTTCTGGAATATTTCCTATAACATAATTTATCATATCATTTTTAAATTCTGGTTGACCTATCCCTACTCTTATTCGTGTAAATTCTAATGTATCTAACTCTTGAATTACTGATTTCATTCCATTATGAGTACCTGGTCCACCTTTTTTTCTAATTCTTATTTTCCCTTTGTCTGTATCTATGTCGTCATATATTACTATAATATTTTCATTTTCTATATTGTAAAAATCAACTATCTCTTTCAAACATTTTCCACTTAGATTCATATAGGTTTGTGGTTTCAATAAAATTACTTTTTGGTTTTGTATTATTACTGTTTCATATAATCCATTAAATTTTTCTTTAATTACTTTTATATTATATTTTTTTGCAATTTCGTTTATTACATCAAATCCCATATTATGTCTTGTGTTTGAATATTCATTTTCAGGATTTCCTAATCCAACTATTAAATACATTTTATATCTCCCTTTTTTATTTATATATATAATAATAGTATTTTATAGTATTGTCAATAAAAATTTTTTTAGATTTCGATTTTTTATTATAGAATATTTTTTGAAAAAATATATATTCAAAGTATGTCTGACCTGTTCTTATCTCCTGATATTGTGTTCTATTATATCTAGCTTATTAAAACATTTTTTAAGGCTTCTACGCCTTTTATTGCTTTGTTTTCATGAATTTTTATTTCACTTGATATCTCATCGTGCCTTTTCTTCTCTACTCTATTAATTACAATCATTACATTATTCAATTGTTCTCCTACGTCTGAAGATATTTCTGTAATTATTTGTTTTTTTGTATTTTGAAGTTTTTCATCTAGCTCTTGTCTTATTTCTTCTTTCATTTCTTGAAGCTTTTCATTTAGCTCTTGTCTTATTTCTTGTTTTATTTCTTCTTTCATCTTTTGAAGTTTTTCATCTAGTTCTTGTCTTATTTCTTGTTTTATTTCTTCTTTCATTTCTTGAAGTTTTTCATCTAGTTCTTGTCTTATTTCTTGTTTTATTTCTTCTTTCATTTTTTGAAGTTGTTCATTGGATTCCTGTCTAAATTCTGTTAGATTTTGTTTTACTTCATTTATTTGCTTCAAAAGTTCATATAAAATTGATTCGTCCATAAATTACCTCCTTTCCAATAAATTCTATATAGCAATATATTAATTGTATAATAAAACTTTACATTTGTATTATATTATTAATAATTTCAAATGTCAATATTAACTTTTGGGTTTATTTTATATTTTTATTGAAAATTTCTAGACTTAAAATTATTAAAATTTAAAAATTGAACAAAAACTGAATTAATAATATTTTCGCTTTAAGCATAATGAGTTTATATATTAATTGAATATTAAAATTAAAAAACTATATTACTATATAGTGTTATATTTATAGCATAAAATACAATTTTTGTAAATAGTTTTTCCAATTTTTATTATAAAAATTAGAAAAAAATTTTAAAATTTCCATTTAAAAACTTTTAAAACTGTAATTTATAAATAATTTTTAAATATCGTTACTAGTCGACCTTAAAAATACTAAAAGCATAGTATTTTATTATATCTGACTAGTAACAATATGTTATCCTGTAACTACAATATTAGGTAATATGTCATCAAAAACTTTCTTTATATCTTCATTATAATAAATAGCTCCACAAGACTTTACTTCTTCTCCAATTTTTACCTCTACTTTCATATTATTTTTATCTCCTGTAAAATATTTTATTGCATTTCTTAATTTGTCTTTTTGTTCTTCAGTAATATCCGTAATATCAAAAGTTACTACTTTAGGCTGTTCTTCTCCTAAGTCTTTTATATCATTTGCTATAATAGTTGTTTCTGCATCATCTCTAATACTTAAACGTCCATCTACTATTACTATATTTTCTTCTATTAGACTACTTCCTGCACTTATTACTGCATTTTCAAATGCTATTACTTCTACTGTTCCATATAAGTCTTCAATAGTTATAAATGCCATTATTTTATTGTTTTTTGTATATTTTTTCTTTATTGATGTTATTATTCCTGCATATTTTACTTTTTGTCCATCTACAAACTTTGTTTTAGTTGTATTTTGTACTTGTATATCAGATTCTAAATTTGTATTATTTGTTTGTTGATTTATTTCTGATATATCTAAAGCATTTATATTTGTTGAATGTATTATTTGTTCTTTTAATTTTTCTAATGGATGTCCTGATATGTAGATTCCTAACATTTCTTTCTCCATTGTTAATAATTCTTTTTGTGCTAATTCATTACATTCTTTAAATTGATATTTTTGTTTTTCTCTTTCTTGTTTTTCTTCTTCTGTTCCTAAGTCAAACATCGATACTTGTCCACTTAAGCCTTTTTTGTTACTATTTTGTATTGTATCTATAATTTGTTCAAATGATGCTAATAGTGTAGCTCTTGTTTGTTCAAATCCATCAAATACTCCTGCTTTTATCAAGCTTTCTATACATTTTTTATTTACTTGAGTTTCTGCAATTCTTTCACAAAAGTCAGTAAAGCTTTTGTATTCTCCATTTTGTTTTCTTTCTTTTACGATACTCTCTACTGGCACCGTTCCAACGTTTTTTATGCTCCCAAGTCCAAAACGTATTTTTTCACATTCTACAGTAAATTTTTCATAACTTTTGTTTATATCTGGTTTTAATATGTCTATTCCTAATCTTTTACATTCATCTATATATTGTGGTACTTTATCTAAATTTCCTAAATAACTATTTAATGTTGCTGCCATAAATTCAGCAGGGTAATATTGTTTTAAGTACGCTGTTCTGTATGATACAACTGCATAACATGCTGCATGTGATTTATTGAAAGCATATTTTGCAAATTCTGCCATTTCATCAAAGATTTTGTTAGCAGATTCTGCATCTATTCCATTTCTTACACATCCTGGTACTATTACATTCCCATTTTCATCTGTCTGTCCATTTATAAATATTTCTCTTTCTTTTTCCATTATATCTAGCTTTTTCTTTCCCATTGCTCTACGTACTAAATCTGCCCTTCCTAAAGAATATCCCGCTAAATCTCTTACAATTTGCATAACTTGCTCTTGATAAACCATACATCCATACGTTACATTTAATATTGGCTCTAAGCTTGGATGTGTATATTCATTATGTCCTGGATTTTGTTTTCCTCTTATATATCTTGGTATTTGATCCATTGGTCCGGGTCTATATAATGAAACTCCTGCTATTAAATCTTCTAAGCAATCTGGTTTTAGTTCTTTCATAAAGTTTGTCATACCTTGTGATTCAAACTGAAATATTCCTGAGGAATATCCTTCTTGCCATAATTTATACACTTGTGGGTCTGACATATCTTTATCAAATTCTACATCTATTCCTTTATTTCTCTTTACCATATCTATTGTATTTTGAATTACTGAAAGATTTCTTAATCCTAAGAAATCCATTTTTAAAATTCCTAATTCTTCAAGTGTTGTCATTATAAATTGAGTATTTATTTGTCCTTCTCTTACATAAAGAGGTACATAAGTATCTACTGGTTCTTTTGTAATTACAACTCCACAGGCGTGTGTTGATGCTTGTCTTGGCATTCCCTCTAGTGCCATTGCTATATCTAATATTTTTTTTGTGTTTTCATCATTTTCATATCTTTCTTTTAATTCTCTATTTTGTTCAATTGCTTTTGCAATTGTAATATGTATTTCATTTGGTATCATTCTTGCTAAAGTATCTGCTTCTGCATAAGGATAATCTAATACTCTTGCAACATCACGAATTACCATTTTTGCTGCCATTGTTCCAAATGTTATTATTTGTGATACATGGTCATGTCCATATTTTTCAGCAACGTAATCTATTACCTCTTGCCTTCTTTCATCTGAAAAGTCAACATCAAAATCTGGCATACTTATTCTTTCTGGATTTAAAAATCTTTCAAATAATAGTCCATACTTTATTGGATCAATATCTGTAATTTCTATAGCATAAGCTAAAATTGAACCTGCACCTGAGCCTCTACCTGGTCCAACTGGTATACCATTTGTTTTAGCATAATTTATAAAATCCCAAACTATTAAATAGTAATCAACATATCCCATTTTTTTAATTATGCTTAATTCATATTCTGCTCTTTTTTGTATTTCTTCTGATAAGTCTTTGCCATATCTTTTTTCCAATCCTTTATCACATAACTCTTTTAAGAAATCATAATGTGTTGGATATTCTGGTGGAACATCATAATTTGGAAGTATAGTATGTCCAAACTCAAATTCCACATTACATTTTTCTGCTATTTTTACAGTATTTTCTATTGCATCTGGAAATGCTGAAAAATATTCTGACATTTCTTCTGGAGATTTTATATATAGTTCGTCTGTATCAAATCTCATTCTATCTTCATCACTCATTCTTTTACCTGTTTGAATACATAATAAAACTTCATGATTATATGCATCTTCTTTTTTCAAATAATGAGCGTCATTTGTAGCTACTAGTGGTATATCTAACTTTCTAGCTAATTGTACTAGTTTTTGATTTGCTAATATTTGTTCTTTTATACCATTATTTTGAATTTCTATATAATAGTCATCTCCAAATATCTTTTTATGCCATAAAGCAACTTGCTGAGCTTTTTCTTCATTACCATTGAGCAAAGCTTGATTTACCTCCCCCGCCAAACAAGCACTTAAACAAACTAGCCCTTTGCTGTATTTTTCTAATATTTCTCTATCTATACGTGGTTTATAATAATACCCATCAACAAATCCTAATGATACTAATTTACTTAAATTCTTATAACCTTCATTATTTTTTGCAAGTAAAATTAAATGATAATAATGATTATCTATTCCTGGTTCTTTGTCAAATCTTGTACGTGGTGCAACATATACTTCGCATCCTATTATTGGCTTTATTCCTTCTTTTTTACAGGCTTTATAAAAGTCAATAACTCCATACATTACTCCATGATCTGTTATTGCTATTGAATCCATTCCTAACTCTTTTGCTCTTACTGGTAAGTCTTTTATTCTATTTGCTCCGTCTAATAAACTAAATTCACTGTGTATGTGTAAGTGTACAAATTTTGACATTTTTTTCTCCTTCTAAAACTTATTTTTTGTTAAAATTAACTATTAATATATTTCTTATCACATTTTATTGTTACAAATTCATAGCTATCATTTTAATTAAATAAAAAGCTTTTAAACCCGTAAATTCTAACATTTTATTTGCAAAATCTATGTTTTCCTATAGTTACTGTCATTGGTCTAGACCAAATCCATTTATTTGTAGCAGTAGCAGGATTAAAATAATATATTGCACCATAACTTGGATCCCACCCATTTAATGCATCTTGTGCTGCTTTTTTTGATGTTGAATCTGGTGTTAAATTAATTTGTCCATCGCTTACGGCATCAAATGCTCCTGCTTGATATATTACTCCGGAAATAGTATTTGGAAAAGAACTACTTTTTACTCTGTTCATTACAACTGCTCCAACAGCGACTTGTCCTGTATAAGTTTCCCCCCTTGATTCTCCATAAATAAGTCTAGCTAATAAATTTACATTGCTATTATTAGATGTAGTTGAACCAGTAGATGAAGATGATGATGTAATTCCCATTGCTTTAAGTGTTGCAGGTCCGGCAATTCCATCTGCTGTTAGACCATTTTTTCTTTGAAAATATTTTACTGCATTTAAAGTTTTTGTTCCATATATTCCATCTATACTTCCTGTATAATATCCCCATCTTTTTAATTTTGTCTGTATTTGTGTTACTTCATTTCCTCTTGAACCATATTTAGATAAAGTTTCTACTGAATTATTTTTTAAAAATATACTATATATTATAGCTATAGAAAAAAATAATGTTAATAAAATTATTAATATTATTTTCCTTTTATTTTTTAACATAATAAAACCACCTATCTTTTAAGTTATTATAAATTTTTCATTTTTATTTATTTTTATCAATATTTGGTTTTATTATACATTTTATTTATTTTTCTTCTTCAATTCCATCTTCTCTTGCTTTTTCTACTTTATCTATTACTTCTTTAATATTATCTGCACCTGCATGCCATATATTAAATCTAATATCTTTTTTCATTAGTTGTTCTCTTGATATTTTTTCATATATTTGCTTTTCAGTAGAATATAAATAATATATATTTTCACTATCTTTTTTAACTACTAATATATTTCTGGCAAATTTTCTGCCATCTTTTTCATAAAATCCATTAAATTCTTTAATATATTTTTTTAGCTCTTGCTCTGTAAAAAATTTTTTCAATATTTTATTATAATAATCTTCTGCTTCTATATCACCTATTACCTTTTTTCTATGAACATTTACAATTTCTATTTTATCAAATATAAAATCTAATTTTTTCTGTACTAGTTCATCTTGCTTATCAGTTCCAAAATATTCATTTATAATTTTTTTGTCTGTCATTTCATTTGCTAACATATCTAGAATGTCATTTGTATATAATCCATTATACGTATATCCAGTTTCATTATCCCATTCATGTAATTGTTCTTCTGGTATAGGAGTAAATTCTTTCCAATCATTTTCTTTATTCATCTTTAGTAAATAATTAACATTTTTATATTTTTTTAATATTTGTTCTTGAGATAACCCAAAATTTCTAATTTTCATTCCTGTTTTTATATGCATTATATCTAAAACTAAATTAGCAAAATACCAATTTCCTTGTTCATCTTTAAAACATACATCTGTATGAGTTAAAAAGAAATTTTCATTAACAGAAGATAAACGACCTTCTATTCCAATCATTTGTAATGCTTCTAAATATGTTTTAGACATATCTATACAAATTGCTTCCCCTTGTTCAGATGTTCCTTCTCTATATAATTCTAACTTTTTATCAAGCTCTATTCCTACTTCTGTTTTTCTATAATCTGCTTTATATTGATATATATCTCCTAAATTTCTATATAAATAATACGCTTTTTCTACATCTGTCATCTTTTTTGTATTTTCTATCTGTTTTATTTCATTTATAATCCTTTCTACATGCTTTTTTTCATAGTTATTCATTGTCAAAACTCCTTTATTATGAACAATATCTACATAATATTGTTTCTAAGCCTATTTGTAAATCTATCTTTCCGCTTTTAAAATTATAGTCTAAATTACATAGTTCTTGCAAAATATTTCTTAAATCTTTTTGACTAAAGTATTTAGACTGTACTTTATATTTAGTAGTTAGAAATAATTGATTAGGTTTTAAATTTAGGCTAGAAGCTAAGTCTTTATTAGTATTTAATGCAATTTTTGTAATATATATTTTCTTAAAGTGGTTGTATAATGTTATTAATATTTTTGCTAATGGTTCTTTTGCATAAATAAGATTTTTTAGTACCTGTAATGCTCCTAAAATGTCTTTATTTCCTAAATTATCTGTTAAATCAAATATTATACTTTCTAACTTTTTAATTGATAATTTATCGATATCTTCTTTTTTTATCGTTCCATTTTCTCCTACATATTCAATTAATTTTCTAATTTCATTTATTAAATCCTGCATATTTGTTCCACAACATTCAATAAAATATTTTATAGTTTGTGAGTCAATTTGAACTTTATAACTATTGCAAATTGATTTTATTCTTTGTTCTATTTGCAATGGTTTTTGAAAATCAAATTTACATACTACACCATTTTTCTCAATAGTCTGATATAACTCTGATTTATTATCTACTTCTTCTTCGATAAATATTAATATAATAGATTGATTTATAACTTTTATATTTTCATTAATATATAAATTTAATTTATCTTTTATTTTATTATTATCTCCTGTTTTCTTTTTAGTTTCTTTTTTTAACAGTCCTGTATTTTTTGCAATTATTAATTTTTTTTCATATCCAAAACTTGGAGTTTCTATATCTTCAATAATTTCTTGAATATTTTGTTCATCTAATAGAATATAGTTTATCCCTTTTATACATTCTCCAAATAATGATTTTATTTTTTTCAAATTACTTTCTAAAAGGAATAATTCTTCTCCATACAATAGATATAAACTATTTAACTTTTTTTGTGTTAATTCTTTTTCTAGATTTTCTATTGTCATATTAAAAATCATTCCTTTCCATTGTTACAGCTTACTAATTAGTAACAATTCTTAAAATTTCTGCTACACTCCAAGCTTGTGCTATTGTTCCTTTTGGTTCATAAGGTTTTATTGAATCGTATATTTCTGCTATACTTCCCACACATCCTCTTTGTACTATTTCTTTTTCAAATGTTTTTGTTACTTTATCTACAAATATTTTTAACTTTTCTTCTAATTTTGCTTTATAGGTTTTTCTTTTTTCTGTTTTTATCATATTTTTTAATGCATCATAATATAAACCTAACAGCCATACCCAAGTTATTCCTTGATGATAGCTCATATCTCTTTTAAAGCTATCTCCTTCATATATTTCTACATAATTAGGTTCTCCTTTTGCTAAAGTTTTTAAACCATAATTATTTAATAATTTCTTTTCTACAACATTAATAATATTATATGCTTGTTCTGAATTTGGTTCAATTATAGGATATGTTAGACTTAAACTAAATAATTGATTTGGTCTAATTTTATTATCTCCTATTACATCATATAAACACTTTCTTTTTGAATTATAAAATTTTTCATTAAAAGATTTTTTACATTTTTTTGCTAAATCTTTATATTTCTTTGCTTTTTCTTTATTTTCTATCTTTTCTGTTAAATTGGCCATTATTATTAAGCTATTATACCATAAGCTATTTATTTCTACAGCTTTTCCATTTCTTGGTGTTGCTGCTAAATCTCCATATTTAGCATCCATCCATGTGTTTTGTGTATTTTCTGTTCCTGATGATATTAGATAATCTTCATCTAAATAAATGTTATTATTATCTATGTCTATTCCTTTTATATAATTTTCTATTACTTTTTCTAATTTTTCATATACATTTTCTTTTACAAATTCGTAATCTCCAGTATAATTTATATATTTTTGTATTTGTTCAAATAATAATAATGATGCATCTACACTATTATATAATGGTCTATTATCAAATCCAGAATATCCATTTGGCACTAATCCATATTTTATATCTCTTATCATAGTCAATATTATTTCTTTTGCTATTTCATATCTTTTTGTTTTTAATAATAATCCCTCAAATGCAATTAAACTATCCCTTCCCCAATCTAAAAACCAAGGATATCCTGCTATTATTGTGTGCAAACCAAATGTTGGTCTATATACTATAAATTGATCCGAAGATTTTATTAATTCTTTTACTAATTCAATATTTTGCTTTGTAAGATTATACTTGTTTAATAACTGTGTTTTATCTATTAAGCTATCTATTCTTATTTTTTCATTTTTTAAGGTGTCTTTTAAATTTATTTCTTCTATATTTTCCTCAAAGCCACAAACAAATGATATTTCTTTTGTTTCGTTTGGCTGTAATTCTACTTCATATACTCCTGTAACACTATGATTTTCTTTTGGATAAAATCCTCTTTTTTGTTCTTCTATATAAAACATATCTTTAAATGTATTATTTTCATATTTTATATATTTTCCTTCTGTTAAGTTTAAATATACTGGAAAGTCTGACTTTCCATCTATTATTAATTTTACTTTCGTTCCTTTTATTTCTTGTCTAAGATTAAAATTATGGTCTGTACTCATTGTATGAAAATCCCTAAAATTAACAATTGGTGCTATTGTTAATTTTGATACTTTGTCCTTATTTTTTATTTTATAATATACTCCTACAACTTGCTTTCCTCTTTCCATACATATTGTTTTTAATATTTCTACATCTTCAACTTTATACTTATAAGTTGGAAAATAGTCTTTTTCAAATTCAACTTGATATTTATATCCTTGTGATATATAATTTTCTCCTACATTTGTATATAAATCATATTTATTTTCTCCTATTTCTATGCTTTCATCTACTTTAGATAAAATTAAGTATCTTCTTGCTGGAGGAGTTAAAGGGGCAATTAATAGTCCATGATATTTTCTTGTATTTGCTCCAATTATAGTTGAACTTGCAAAACCTCCTAATCCATTTGTTATTAACCATTCTTTTTTTAACCCATTTTCTAAATTTATATCTTCTTTCGTATATTTCATAATTATTACCATTCCTTTCATAAGTATAAATTTTAATCATTATCCTTTAAATTGCTATCTTCTAGTTTTTTTAGCATATCTTCTCTTATTTCTTGAGGTGTTCTCCTTTTCCTTCCTCTTTGACTTTTTGGCATTGATGCAAAATCATTATCTTCTTTAGATGATATAGTTTTTTTACTTGGTTGTATTGTACTTTTAGTTTTTACTGGCTGTTTCATACTTTTTTCATATTCTCTTCTAAATTCTAATACTTCTTCATCTTCTTTAATTATGTTGCTGTCATCTGTCTGCTTTTTTATTTTTTTTACTTTTCTAGCTTCTTTTTTCATTCTTTGCTCTTTTATTTTTAATTTTTCATCTGCTTGTTTTATTGACTCTATTCTATCTCTATATTTGTTGCTAAATTTACTATTTCTCTTATTAGTAGTTTTCTTATTTGTTTTTTCTCTTTTAGCTTGTTTTTTCATTTGTCTTTTTATCTTATTTATTCTCTTATCTTCTTTTAATTTATTATTTAACATTAAATATTGTGGTTCATTTTGTTTGTCTTGATATTTTAAATCATCACATACAAGTTGAATAATTGCTTCTGCTACTAAATCTGGATCGTGCCTAATACACCCATTTGATATAATTGATAAATTCCTTTGTAAAAAAGTTACTCCCTTTATTTTATCTATATCTGGTATAACTAAGTCTTGTCCTTGTAAATTATATTTTTTTATAATCTCTGGAACAATTTCCCCTGTATCATAAATACAATAATCAACTATACCTTTTCCGCAATGTTCTATAATAGCATTTAAATGGTCTGTTACACTATATTCATCTGTTTGTCCAGGCTCTGTCATTATATTACTAATATATACTTTTAATGCTGTAGATTCCTTTATTGCTTTAGCTACACCGCTTACCAAAAGATTTGGTATAACATTTGTATATAAACTTCCTGGTCCTACTACTATACAATCTGCATTTTTTATTGTATCTATTACACCTGGTGCTGGTCTACAATTTGTAGGATTTAAATATATTCTATTTATTTTTGTTACTTTATCATATACAATTTCTGGTATTTTAGATTTTTCTGTAACTACATATCCATTTGCTAGTTCTGCAGTTATATTCATTTCATCTAAAGTTACTGGGATAACTCTTCCTGTGATATTTAAAACTTTGTTACTATTTATTATAGATTTTGAGAAATCATTGTTTATATTGCTCATTGCACTAAAGTAAATATCTGAAAATGTTAAATTTTTTAATTTTCCTTCTGTAAACTTATAATTAAATAAATTATATATTTCTTCTTCTTCGTTTGAAAGTGCAATTATGCTATCCCTTACATCATCTAAAGGCATTGTATTTAATTCTTTTCTTGATGCACTTACACTTTCTCCATAATCTGATATAGTAACAATAGCTGTTAAATTATCAGTATATTTTTTTAAACCTGAAAGTACAGTATTAAGACCTGTGCCTCCTCCTATTACTACAATATTAGGTCCTTGATTATATACTTTTTTATCAAATATTAGAGATTTTACATTTACATTTTTTTTATTAATCATTCTATTATCGGTAGATTCTACTAATATTTCAAGAGTTCTTTTATTTAAAAACACTAATCCAAATATAATTGCTAAAACTCCTATTACAAAAGCGACTACTATTTTTGCTAACTCTTTAAAAGACATCTCTTTTAATACTAAAATTTCTGCTATACCATAACATGTCAACATTATACCTATTATAGTTAGTAACATCCATCTTTTCATTTTACTTTTTGAATTAAACCATTGTATAAATCCTTTCATTATTGCTCCCTCCACTGACTATGTTTGAATACTCATTAAAAGATAGTATTTATTAGAGAAACTTTTGATTATATTACTTTTAATATCATTTTTCTCCTAAAACTTTAATTTCTAATTCTATATTTTTTTTAAATTTTTCATATACCTTATTTTTTGTATATTCTACTAAATTTAATACATCTTCTGCAGTTGCATTTCTATTATTTATTATAAAACCTGCATGTTTTTCAGATATTTGTGCTCCTCCAATTGAATAACCTTTTAAACCAACATCATCTATTAATTTTGCAGTAATAAAATCTGTTCCCCTTTTGAATGTACTTCCTGCACTTGGATATTCTATTGGTTGTTTTTCTTTTCTATTATTAATGCACTCTTGCATTTTTTGTTTAATTTGTTCTTTATTTCCTTTTTTCAGTAATAATTTCACTTTTAATATTATATAATTTTCATTTAAAAATTTGCTATGTCTATATGAAAAATTTGCTTGTTCATTTGTAAATATTTGTATGTTTCCATTGTAATCCATTGTTGTTATGTCTGAAACTATATCTTTAAACTCTTTTCCATAAGCTCCTGCATTCATTGCTACTGCTCCACCTATTGTTCCAGGTATTCCTGATAATTCTTCAAATCCAGTTATTTCCTCTTTTAATAATTTTTGTCCTAATACTCCTAATTTTACGCCACTATCTACTATTATTTCTATTTTATCATTTAATGCTTTTACTTGTATTTCATCTTGTTCTAACTTAATTACTATTCCTTTTATCCCTTTGTCCAATACTAATATGTTGCTTCCATTTCCAATTAATGTTAATGGAATTTTATTTTTTTTACAAAATTCTATCACATTTTTTAATTCTTCTAATGAACTAATTTTTATAAAAAAATCTGCTGGGCCACCAATTTTAAATGAAGTATGTTCTTTCATTAATTCGTTTTGTTTTATTTTTTCTTTTGGAATAATATCTTCTAAGCTTTTTAATATTTCATTATTATTCAATTTTTACACCGCTTTCCTAATTTTCACTTGTAGCATAGATATATAACGCCCTTCCTGTACTTGTTATTTTAACTGTTTCATTTATCACTTCTCCTGTTTTGTAATTTACTATATATGTATCTTCTTCTTGTATTATACCTAATGTTTCTAAATCAGTTTCACTTAATCTTTTATATTCTTTTCCTTTTAATACTATTTTTTCTCCTGTTTTTGAATTTATATTCTTTATTATTGTATTTACTTCTTCTATACTTATGTCTGTTCCTGGTAATTTTTCATTCGTCAATTTTGATTTTGTATATTTTTCTAGTATTGCATGTTGTATCATATACATTTCTGTAATTTTTGTATTTTCTTCTGTTTCTTCTTGTCCTCTTATTGTTCCTGTTATTGATATTCCTGATATTATTATTAGTAATATTATTGTTATAACTAATGCCATTAAAGTTATTCCATTATTTTTTCTTATGTTCATACTTTTACCTACCTTTATTATTTTTTGTTATAATATATCATCTTTTTATAAAAAAAACAATGGAATTTATAAAAAAAAATTAGAGCAAATACTTTATTTTTGTACTAATTTGTTGTATAATATAAATATAGTTAAAAGATACATATTGAATGGAGAGAGGTTATTATGTGGCAAATATGGTTACTAATTGCTGGATTATTTTTTATAGGTGAAATTATTACAGTTGGATTTTTAGTATTTTGGTTTGGTGTTGCAGCTTTAATTGCAATGATATCAAGTTTTTTTATATCTAATATAATAATTCAAACTACTATATTTGTTATATCTTCTGTATTTTTACTATTTGCAACAAAACCTTTTGTTAAAAAATTTATTGATGTTAAACCAACAAATACAAATGCTTTTTCTATAATAGGTCAAAAAGCTTTAGTTATAAAAGAAATAAACTCACATTCTGTTGGTCAAATTAAAATTAATGGAGAAATTTGGTCTGCTGAATCTGATAATAACTCAACTATTTGTGAAGGCTCAGAAGTAGAAATTATTAAAATCTCAGGTGTAAAAGCAATTGTAAAAGCTGTTAAACTTGCTACAAAAATTTAGTTATTAATATTTTATTATATATTTAAAAAGTTATAAAAGGAGGAATTTTTATGGGATTTTTATTAGTCTTATTAGTTATTATATTAATTATAGCATTTAAATCAATTAAAATCGTTAAACAAGCTGAAGTCTATGTAATTGAAAGATTAGGTAAGTTTTATAAAGTTGCTGATGCTGGTCTTACAATTATAATTCCATTTTTTGATCATGTTAGAAGTGTTGTTAGTTTAAAACAACAAACAATGGATGTTCCACCTCAAGGAGTTATTACAAAAGATAATGTTACTATAACAATAGATACTGTTGTTTTCTATCAAATAACAGATCCTGCAAAAGCAGTTTATGAAATTCAAAGTTTAAAGAAAGGTATTGAATACTTAGCTATCACAACAATCCGTGATATTATTGGTAAAATGGACTTAGATGAAACTTTTAGTTCAAGAGATGGTATTAATAATCAATTAAGAGTAGTCTTAGATGAAGCTACAGATAGATGGGGTTGTAAAATAGATAGAGTTGAAATTAAAGATATTACTCCACCTGCTGATATAAGAGATGCAATGGAAAAAGAAATGAATGCAGAAAGAAATAAAAGGGCTTTAATTCTTGAATCTGAAGCTCAAAGACAATCTGCTATTATGATTGCTGAAGGTAAAAAACAAGCTGCTATTTTAGAAGCAGAAGCTGACAAAGAATCAAGAATCGCTAGAGCTGCCGGTGAAGCACAAGCTATTAGAGAAGTTGCTGATGCAAAGGCTAAGGAAATTCAATTGGTTTACGAAGCTATAAAAAGTGCAAATCCTGATGATAAGTTAGTTCAATTAAAATCTTTGGAAGCTTTGGAAAAAGTTGCTGAAGGTGAAGCTAATAAAGTATTTATTCCTTTTGAAGCAACAAGTGCACTTTCAAGTTTAGGTGCTGTAAAAGAAGTTTTAAAAGATAATAAAAAATAAATTTTAAATAACAAAAATTAAGCATATCGAAATTTTAATGATATGCTTAATTTTAATTTTTAAATAGCTCATTTTCTCTGTCAATTGTGCTATTGATATTACTAATAATATTAGAAATATTACTATATATAGAAAATTACTAATGGTAGTTCCAAAAAAATTCTACATTATTTTTTTCTGCTAAATTTATGGTTTATTATTTATTAAGTATGGAAGTGTTCCATTTTCTTGTGTCCAAATTCCATTTCCATTTCCTTTGCTTAATAATTCTAATAAACTCAATAATGTTGTACTTCCTTTGGTTCCATTCTTCATTTCTGCTATTGTATATTCTTCATATAAATTACAAGTCCATCCAGTGTTACAAATTCCAAACGTAGTTCCTTTTATCCAAGCAAGATTAGTGGTCGTTACAGTCCCACTACTATTACCAATAAAATTTCCTACTTTTCTATTTCCATCAATCTGTTCAGTAGCATTATAACAATTATATAAATAAGTAATACTTTGTGCAATTCCTATAATTCCTCCTACATAGTTATTACCAGAAACTTTTCCAGTATTATATACATTTTCTATTACTACAGAACCATCCTTACCAGAACTAGAACCACACCCTCCTACAATTCCTCCTACATTGCTTAGGGTAATCTCACCTGTATATAATTTTGAAGTAATTATACCAGTATTAAAGCACTGCTTAATATTAGACTTTAGGCTCCAGCCTACGATTCCACCCATACTCTCTGCAGAATCATCTGAATCTCCCTGTCCTCCATAATATACTTTTCCATTATTTTTCGATTTTAAAATATCTGTATTTTTTATACAGCCAGCTATTCCACCTGTTATAAGATTATCTAATACTTTATTACTTCCTATATTAGCATCAGTTCCATTAGTACAATTATCTATATTAGTATCATTTGCTTTTCCAACTATTCCACCTACAATTCCAAATTTGTAACCGCTCTCTGACCAATAAAATTCATTTTGTGTTCCACAACATGTTACATCCCCTTGGTTCATACAATCATAAATTTTCGAATCAGCTTCCGAAAAACCGCATATACCTCCTACCTGCGTATATCCTTTTATGCTTCCATAGTTAACACAATCTCTAATTGTAGAAGTTTCACTTTTTCCTACAATTCCACCATGTACTGAAAAACTTTCATTTGTAATATTGCTAGTATTTATACAACTTTCTATATATCCATTTTTTATAAGTCCTGTAATTCCTCCTACATCAAGACATTGTGCATCTAATATTCCTGATATAGTTAAATTTTTTATTATTCCATCACTTACACCTCCGAACAATCCGCTACTTTTATATATTTCATTTTTACTTAATGATTTTATTGTTATTGTATGATTATTTCCTTCAAATGTTCCTGAAAAACATTTAACATTTTCCCAACCACTAATACCATTCCAATATCCTATTGGTATCCAATTTTCATTTGTTGTTATATCGTCTATTAAATATATTGTTTTATCTTGAAAGCTATTATTTTTTGTATTTACTTGCGTTGCAAAATTTTGCAAATCTATTAATGTTTTTATTGTGTCTACATTTTGGGGATTTACTTCATTTGTATCTGCACTTGTTTCCTCTACTATTATTTTTGCTATATAGCTATTTTCTCCATAAAATGGCACACTTTTTACCTGATACGTCGCTTCTATATTCTCTGTTTTTTCTACTTGATTTATATGAATTTGTTCCCTCCCTATTTCTCCAATTTTATTATGTCCTTCATATATTTCTATTTTTTCTACTTTTGTATCTTTTACTTGTCCTGTTATTGTTAATAATACTTCCCCTTCTATTACTTTTCCCGCTTGTAATATACCACTTATTTTTGACATTTCTAATATTACTAATTTTTCGCTTGTTACTGTTTTTCCATTTTTTCCAACTACTTTTATCTGATATGTCCCATTTCCATTTATTATAAATTCATCTGTTATATTATTTCCATTTATATCTTTTTCTTCTATTTTTACTCCATTTTTTATTAACACTAATTTGTCTAATCCTAATTTGTCTTCTGTTTTTGTCTGTATTTTTATTCGTATTTCTTCATTAATTGTATATTTATTAATATTTACAATCTCTGGTAATATTCCATTTGCTTCTCCTTGATATTTTATCTCTAATTCTTCTGTTACTAAAAATTCGTATCCTTCTACCTCTACTGTATATGGTGGGCCTTCATATGGATCATCTGGTTCTATGCTTTCTAACCCTTCTACTCGATTCAATATTGAATATAATGTTTCTTTCTTCATATTTGATTCATAGTCATATACTGCACTTTGTAGTCTTTCTCTTATTTCTTCTATTTTATATTGTTCTACTGCTTTTTGTGCTTCTCTTAATATTCCATCTTCTCCGTAATATTAAATTTATGGTTGTCCCCGCTAATATTAATAAAATTATTATGTTTAGTATGTTATCGATGGTTAGGCTGTATATAAATTTAGACTGGAATATATT
>CANQTJ010000011.1 GCA_947626705.1 uncultured Clostridia bacterium
TGATACTTCAATCATCTCTAAATAAGATGACTCAGTAGATACAGACAATTAAAAAAATTTTTCATGTCTTTATCCTGAAAAGAAAACGATAGGAAGCCAGCTAATGTAGGCTTCCATATCGTTTTTTTTAATTGTTTTTTATAAAATTAGCATTGAAAAATTTATTACTTATGTTAAAGAATATATATAAAGTAGATACAAAATCAATCAAAAATTAATCTTGTTGATTTATTTATTCTTAGCGAAAAAATAATTGTAAAAAAAACAATAATATGTTATAATATAATTGAATTAAAAAATACGGAGGTAAAAATTATGTTTGAGAGTAAATATAGTAAAATATTAACAGTAATATTAATAATAGTTATAGTAGCAATAGTAGTTTTATTAGGATTTTTAGCATTTGATTATATAAAAAAATTTAATACTACAAAACAAGCATCAGATTTTGTAGAAACATATCAAGGAGATATCACAATAGGAGAAACAAATTCCAATCAAGGAACAGAAGGACAAGAAAATGTTTCATTAGACACAACAAATGAAACATCAATAGATACATCAAGTTCAAGTGGAACATCAACTAAGAAAAAATATAAAGGATTTACAGTAGTAGGAACTATGAAGATACCTTCAATAAATCTTGAATACCCAATTGTAGAGGAAGTTTCAACAACAGCATTAGATACAGCATTAGTATTTTTATATCCAAGTCCTGATAATTTAAATTTACCAGGAAATTCAGTTATAATAGGACATAATTATAGAAACGGAGTATTTTTCTCTAACTTAAAAAAAGTAACAAATGGAACAAAAATTTATGTTACAGATTATAGAGGAGTTTCTCTAACGTATGAAGTTTATAATATGTTTGTAGCTTCTTCAAAAGATACATCATTTTATAAAAGAGATACAAACGGTTTAGCGGAACTAACTTTATCAACATGTACAGATCAAAGTAACGACGAAAGGACAATTGTTTTTGCAAAGCAAATTTAAAAATATTATAAAATATAAACAAGAATCAAATATATGGTTCTTGTTTATATTTTATTTAAGTTAATTTTAATAAAACTCTTTTAAAATAAAAAAAAATGTTATACAATATATTACAATATAAAAGTAAAATAAGGAGAGATTATGAATAAAAAATGGCAAATATACGATATAGAAGAAAAAGAAGTTGAAAGAATTTCACATAAATATAATATAAATAAGTTATTAGCATCAATAATATTAAACAGAAAAATAAAAGAAAAAGATATAGAAGTTTTTTTAAATCCAACAAGAAAAAATTTTCATAATCCATTTTTAATGCCTGATATGAATATTGCTGTTGAAAGAATAATTGAAGCGATAAGTAATAAAGAAAAAATAATAATTTATGGAGATTATGATGTAGATGGCATAACAAGTATAACAGTATTAAAAAGCTTTTTAGAGGACAGAGGAATACAAGTAAATCAATATATTCCTAATAGGTTGAAAGAAGGATATGGACTAAACAAAAAAGCGATTGATGAAATTGTTAAAAATAAATATAATTTAATGATAACAGTAGATTGCGGAATATCAGCAATAGAAGAAGTAGAATATGCCAATTTATTGGGATTAAAGACAATTATTACAGACCATCACGAAGTTGGCGATAAACTTCCTAATGCGATAGCAATAGTAGATGCAAAAAGGAAAGATAATAAATATCCATGTAGAGATTTAGCTGGAGTTGGAGTTGTTTTTAAATTAATACAAGCAATAGGAATTAAATTAGGATTAGATGAAAAAGAATATTTAAAATATTTAGATATTGTATGTATAGGAACTATATCAGATATTGTTCCATTGGTAGATGAAAATAGAGTTATAGCAAAATTAGGGTTAATGCTAGTACAGCAAACTAAAAATATGGGATTAAAGTCATTATTACTTTCATCAGGATATAAAAATATAGATTCAAATACTATTTCATTTGGGGTAGCACCAAGAATAAATGCTTGTGGAAGAATGGGACATGCAGAAGAAGCATTAAAATTGTTTTTGTCAAAAAATATCTATGAAGTAAATGAATTAACAAAAAAATTAAATGAATATAATTCATTAAGACAAGAAAAAGAAAAATCAATTTATGAAGATGCAATAAAACAAATAGAAGAAAAAAAATTAGACGAAAAAAATGCTATAATAATAGGTGGAGAAAACTGGCATCATGGAGTAATTGGAATAGTATCTTCTAAAATTACAGAGTTATATTTTAAACCAAGTATATTATTATGTTTTGAAGATGATTTGGCAAAAGGGTCTGGAAGAAGTATACCAGGTTTTGACTTACACGAAGCATTAATGAAGTGCCAAGATACAATAGACAAATTTGGTGGACATGCTATGGCAATAGGAATTACTATAAAAAAAGATAAATTTGAAGAATTTTCAAAAGAATTTGAAACAATTACAAAACAATCAAAAATAGAAGAAATAATACCTATTATAAATATAGATGCAAAAATCAATTTAAGTGAAATTAGTAAAGAAATTGTTGAAAGCTTAAAACAATTAGAACCATTTGGAGAGGGAAATAAAACACCAATATTTGCTTTTAAAAATCTTAAAATAGATTCAATAAGAGCTTTATCAGAAGGGAAACATATAAAAATGACATTAAAAGAGGAAAATACCGTTATAAATGCAATAGGTTTTAATTTAGGGTATCTAGCTGATGAATATATAATTGGTGATAAAATTGATGTTGTTGGAACATTAGAAATTAATAGTTTTAATGGTGTTGATAATTTACAAATTAATATAAAAGATGTAATGAAATCAATATAGAGGTGGAAAATGCAAGAAAATAATAAAGAAATAACAATACAAGATGTAATAGCAAAAAAGAAAGAAATAACTAAAAAAGTAGATACAAAGCTAATTATGAAAGCATATAATTATGCCTTTGAGCATCATGGAGAGCAAAAAAGACGTTCAGGAGAGCCATATATAATACATCCATTAAATGTAGCATATATATTAGCAGAAGTAGGACTAGATGAAGCAACTATATGTGCGGCACTATTACATGATGTTGTAGAAGATACAGATGTAACAGATGAAAATTTAAGAAAAGAATTTGGCGAAGAAGTTGCAGATATGGTAGCAGGTGTAACAAAATTAGGAAATATAATGTTTGCATCAGTCGAAGAACAACAAGTTGAAGATTATAGAAAAATGTTTTTAGCTATGGGAAAAGATATAAGAGTAATTATAATAAAGCTTGCAGATAGACTTCATAATATGAGAACGCTTAAATTCCTAAAAAGAGATAGGCAGATAGCTAATGCAAAAGAAACAATGGAAATATATGCGCCACTTGCAAATCGTTTAGGATTATATTCTATTAAGTGGGAGTTAGAAGATTTATCTTTTAAATATCTTTATCCAGAAGAATATCATGAGTTAGTTGAAGGGATAAACAAAAAAAGAGATGAAAGATTAAAATTTATAGAAAAAATAATGGACGACATACGTATTCAACTAAAAAAGCAACATATAGAAGCAGAAGTTACAGGAAGAGCTAAACACTTATATAGTATATATAGAAAAATGAAAAGAGATAATAAAACTTTAGACCAAATATATGACTTATTTGCATTGCGTATATTAGTAAATTCAGTAAAAGATTGTTATTCTGCTTTAGGAGTAGTACATGAATTATATAATCCGATGCCAGGTAGATTTAAAGACTACATAGCAGTTCCTAAACCAAATATGTACCAATCAATACATACAACACTTTTAGGAGAAAAGGGAACGCCATTTGAAGTACAAATACGAACATGGGATATGCATAGAATTGCAGAATACGGAATTGCTGCACATTGGGCATATAAAGAAGCAAGTTATTTTGGAAAAAAACAGTCTGTAAAAGTTGAAGAAGACAAATTAGCATGGTTAAGAGAATCATTAGAATGGCAAAAAGATATGCAAGACCCACAACAATTTTTAGAAACTTTAAAAACAGAATTATTTGAAGATGAAGTATATGTATTTACACCAAAAGGAGCTATTAAAGTATTACCACGACTTGCAACGCCAATAGACTTTGCATATTCAATACATGAAGAAATAGGTAACCGTATGACTGGATGTAAAATAAATAGCAAAATGATGCCTATAATAACACCATTAAAAAATGGAGATATTGTAGAAATAATAACATCAGATAATTCAAAAGGACCAAGTAGAGATTGGATTAAGTTTGTAAAAAGTACAAAAGCAAAAAATAAAATTTTAGGTTGGTTTAAAAAAGAAGAAAGAGCAGAAAATATAGAAAAAGGAAAAGACTTAATTGAAAAAGAAATAAAAAGAATTGGAGTATCACATACAGATATATTTAAAAATCAATATATTGAACCAATGCTAGAAAGATATAAATATAAAAATTTAGAAGAAATGTATGCAGCAGTTGGATTTGGTGCAAATACGGCCGGAAAAGTAGTAGCAAGGATTTTGCAAGAATATAGAAAAGAGCATGATGAGGAAAACATAGAAGAAAAAATAGAACAGTTAAATAAACAAAAGGTGAAAAAACAAAAACCATCAAGTTCAGGGATTATAGTAAAAGGAATAGATAATTGCTTAGTAAAATTGTCAAAATGTTGCAATCCACTTCCAGGAGATGAAATAATAGGATATATAACAAAAGGAAGAGGTGTATCTGTACACAGAAAAGATTGTGTTAATGTAAAAGATTTATTAACAGAAGAAAATAGAATAATAGATGTTAAATGGTATGAAGAAACAAAAGAAAATTACAATGTAAATATAGAGATATTGGCTAATGATAGAAATGGATTATTAGTAGATATATTAAATCAAATAAATAATACAAATGCAAAATTAATGGGAGTAAATACAAAAACTACTAAAGAAAGAATTGCAATTATAGAGGTTAATATAGAAGTAGAGAATATAGAAGAATTAAATAAAGTAATACGAACGATAAAAAAAGTAGATAGTGTATATGAAGTAAAAAGATAGAAAATAAAAGTAAATATATATATAGTTTAATACGTTATCTAATTATAAAAAATAGTACAAATAAGGAGAAGAAAGATGATATTAAAAGAACTAAAGATACAAACATGGATAGGCGATAAAACAAATTGTTATGTAATATTTGATGAAAAAAGTAAAGAAATAATATGTATTGACCCAGCTGGTGATGTAGATAAAATAGAAGATTTAATAAAAAATGTATTTAAAGGTAAGTTAAAATATATTTATCTAACTCATTGTCATGGCGATCATATAGGAGGAGTAAATGAATTAAGGAATCGTTGTGGGGGAAAGGTTTTAGTTCATAGAATAGATGCAGAAGGGTTAAATGACGTAAACATAAATTTGTCTGAATATATAGGATTACCAGTAATAGAATTAGAAGCTGACTCAAGAATAGACGATAATGATTTAATACATTTAGGAGAATTAGAATTTAAAGTAATTCATACACCAGGTCATACAGCAGGAAGTACATCACTTTATTGTGAAAAAGAAAAATGTTTATTCTCAGGTGATACAATTTTCGCAGGCACATGGGGAAGGACTGATTTACCAACATCAAGTAGAGAAGATATCATGAATTCAATTATGAATAAAATTTTGATTTTACCAGATGATACTTTTATATATCCAGGACATGGTAAAGCTACAATGTTAAAAGATGAAAAAACAATTTATTTAGAATTAAAACCTAAAATGTGGTAAATCTCTAATTTGTTTTAATTTTCGGTTTTTTCATAAATTAATATTCTATAATTAAAAAAAACGAAAATTAAAACAAACATACATTGACAAAATTAAATATTTATGTTACCATAATAATGTAACTAAAAGGCTTGATAGTGCAAGGAGGGCAAAATGAAAGTAAAAATAGTAGAAGAAAGCTTGAAAAAGTACATGAAAGATCATTGCATAACTTACGAGATAAGTGGCAATGATGTAACTATTCGGAAAAGCGATATAACTGAATTAGTTATATCGTACATGGAAAACAGTAATACTTTTGTATTTACTGATAGCCAAAAAGGAACTTTATTCAGTCCAATGTTAGAAGATTGTGAAGATTATTCTGAATGTTATACATTTTTTGCAAACAGGATAATATTTTGTATGTACAGTGATATGTTCGGCAAAATATTTTCGTTTCAGATTAAAGTTGCATTAAATGTAGAAAATGCAGAAGTAGAGCCGGAGGTACACCTTATGTAATAACCTTGCAGTTTTAGGGGGATAAATGGTAACATTTATTCCCCCTATTTCAAATTTAAAGGAGATGATATAAATGATAAATAAAACAGAACCAAGAACATTACCAGGATTTATGGAATTAATGCCAAATGAGCAAATATTATTTGAGCAAATTAAAGAGAAAATAGAAAAAACGTATCAAAAATTTGGATTTTTGCCACTTGATACACCAATATTAGAATTATCTGAAGTATTACTTGCAAAAGCAGGTGGAGAAACAGAAAAACAAATATATAGATTTGAAAAAGGTGATACAGATATATCAATGAGGTTTGATTTAACAGTACCACTAGCAAAATATGTAGCAAAAAACTATGGAAATTTAAGTTTTCCATTTAGAAGATACCAAATTGGAAAAGTATACCGTGGAGAAAGAGCACAAAAAGGAAGATTTCGTGAATTTTATCAATGTGACATAGATATAATTGGAGATGGAGAATTAAGCATTGTAAATGATGCAGAGCTTCCAAGTGTTATATATACTGTATTTAAAGAATTAGGATTTGATGATTTTACAATTTGTGTCAATAATAGAAAAATTTTGAATGGATTGTTTGAAAGTTTAAAAGAAAAAGAAAATTCAGTAGAAATATTAAGAATAATAGATAAGATTGAAAAAATAGGAAAAGAAGCGGTTATACAGGAATTAGAAAAAATTAAAGTTGCTGAAAAATCAATACAAACAATAATAAGTTTTATAGAAATAGAAGGTACTACTGATGAAAAACTACAAAAACTAAAAGAATTAAATATAGAAAATGAGAATTTTAAATTAGGATTAGAAGAATTAACACAAGTTATAAAATATGTAAGAACATTTGGAATACCAGAAAAAAACTTTAAGGTAGATTTAACAATTGCAAGAGGTTTAGACTATTATACAGGAACAGTTTATGAAACATTTTTAAATGAATACAGGGAAATTGGAAGCATTTGTTCAGGAGGTAGATATGAAAATTTAGCAGAATTTTATACAGATAAAAATCTACCAGGTGTAGGAATATCAATTGGACTAACAAGATTATTTTATAAATTAAATGAATTAAACTTAATAAATGCAAATAAAAAATCAATTGCAGACGTTTTAATAATACCAATGTTAGAAGATTTTAGTGAACCAATAAAAATAGCGAATAATTTGAGGAAACAAGGAATAAATACAGAGATATTTTTAAATGACAAAAAGTTGAAAGCAAAAATGAAATATGCAGATAAACTTGAAATTCCATTTGTAATAGTAATTGGAGAAGATGAAATAAAATCAGGAATTGTTAAAATAAAAAATATGATAACTGGAAATGAAAAAGAATCTGACATTAAAGATATTGCAGAAGTTGTAAAAAATCTGCAAATTTAATAAAAATAAGAACGAAACTAAAATACAAATTTAAATTTTAGTTTCATTTTTTTATTTATATAAAAGAGTAATTTTATTTCCATTTTTTTTAATAAATCCCTCATCTTTTAAAGATTTAAGCTCTCTCATCATAGCACTTCTATCAACACTAAGATAGTCCGCCAAATCAGTTAAAGAAAATGGTAGAGAAAAAGTTTGATTTAAATTTCTAGTAGATAAAATATTAAAATATCCACGTAATTTTTCACGAATAGAACGTTTTGTTAATATTTCAATTCTAGTATTTAAATCCATAACTTTATTTAAAATTAAATTAGAAAAGTTTTCAGATAATGTTTGATGAAACTTGCAATTGTTTGTACATTTTTGATGAATATTATCATAAATAAAAAATAGAACTTCACAATTAGTTTTAGCTTCTACAGAAAGTTCATTATTAGTAGTAACGATATAAAATGCCTCACCAAAAATATCGTTTTTAGTAAAATGTTCAATAATAGATTTATCACCATTTAAATCGTATCTAACTAAATCAGCAGAACCATTTAATATAATACATATTTGATTTCTTTTTTGTATGTACGTAGTAATAGTTTGATTTTTTTTAAAAGATTTTTTTTGTACATTTTTACAAGTACAAGAAAAGTCATTTAAAAATTTTTCTATAACCAATTTATTAACCATAATTATATAATCCTCCTTTATGAAAATATAACTTGTAAATTATAATAGATAAACTAATTAAAAGTTATATAATCAGTGAAAAACGTTGAGAAAACTAAAATGTAGAACTATATTGTTTTTAATATTATATATCATATTAGTTGCAATTGCAACATAAAAATTGTAACAAAAATGTAATAAAAGGTGAAACCTTACAACTAAGCGAATAAAAAAGTGCAAAAAAATATTTTTTGTTTTTTGTTGCTTTTGCAACAGAAAATGTTTCCTGTTGATATATAATAAACACATAAAAGTTGTGGAAACACAAAAGCAAATATCACACAAAATGTGGAAAAATAAAGGAGGAAATGCAAAAATGAAAATTATTAAAAGAGACGGAAGAGTTGTAGATTACGATAGACAAAAAATTTCAACAGCAATTGAAAAAGCAAATAAAGAAGTAAAAGGGAGAGAAAAAGCCACTAAGGAAGAAATAAAGGGAATAATAGAATATATAGAAGAATTAGGCAAAAAGAGAATGTTAGTAGAAGATATCCAAGATATAATAGAAGAAAAATTAATGGAAATAGGAAAATACGAACTATCAAAAAAATATATTGTATATCGTTATAATAGAGCATTAATAAGAAAATCTAACACAACAGATGAAACAATCTTAGGATTAATAAGAAATGAAAATAAAGAATTAGCAGAAGAAAACTCAAATAAGAATACACTACTTGCATCTACACAAAGAGATTATATAGCAGGAGAAGTTTCAAGAGATTTAACAAATAGGTTATTATTGCCTGAAAAAATAGTAAAAGCACATCAAGAAGGAGTTTTGCATTTCCACGACGCAGATTATTTTGTGCAACCAATATTTAATTGTTGTTTAATAAATATATCAGATATGTTAGATAATGGAACAGTAATGAATGGAAAATTAATAGAAAGTCCAAAAAGTTTCCAAGTAGCATGTACAGTAACTACACAGATAATAGCAGCAGTAGCAAGTAATCAGTATGGTGGACAATCAGTTGATATGAAACATTTAGGAAAATATTTAAGAAAAAGTTATAATAAATATACTGCACAATTGCAAGAAAAATATAAAGGAAAATTATCTAATGATACAATAACAGAGTTAGTAGAAGATAAAGTAAGAGCAGAATTAAAAGCAGGAGTACAAACAATTCAATATCAAATAAATACTTTAATGACAACAAACGGACAATCACCATTTGTAACATTATTTTTACACTTAGAAGAAAATGACCCATATATAAAAGAAAATGCAATGATAATTGAAGAAGTTTTAACACAAAGATATGAAGGAATAAAAAATGAAGCAGGTGTATATGTAACACCAGCATTCCCAAAATTAGTATATGTATTAGATGAACACAATTGCCTAAAAGGTGGAAAATATGACTATTTAACAAAATTAGCAGTTAAATGTTCTGCTAAAAGAATGTATCCAGACTATATCTCAGCTAAAAAAATGAGAGAAAACTATGAAGGTAATGTATTTAGTCCTATGGGATGTAGAAGTTTCTTATCACCATGGAAAGATGAAAATGGAGAATATAAATTTGAAGGAAGATTTAATCAAGGTGTAGTTAGCTTGAATTTACCACAAATAGCAATTATTGCAGATGGTAATGAAGATAAATTTTGGAAATTATTAGAAGAAAGATTAGAGCTATGTAAAGAAGCATTAATGTGCAGACATTATGCCTTACTAGGAACAAAGTCAGATATAAGTCCAATTCACTGGCAATATGGAGCTATATCAAGATTAGAAAAAGGAGAAAAGATAGACAAACTATTATATGGAGGATATTCAACAATTTCATTAGGATATATAGGTATATATGAAATGACAAAATTAATGAAAGGAGTATCTCATACATCACCAGAAGGACATGATTTTGCATTAAAAGTAATGAAACATTTAAAAGAAACAGTAACTAAGTGGAAGAAAGAAACTAATATTGGATTTGCACTATATGGAACTCCAGCAGAAAGCTTATGTTATAAGTTTGCAAGGATAGATAAGGAAAAATTTGGAACAATAAAAGATGTTACAGATAAAGGATATTATACAAATTCATATCATGTAGATGTAAGAGAAAAAATAGACGCATTTGATAAACTATCATTTGAAAGTGAGTTCCAAAAAATATCTACAGGAGGAGCAATATCTTATGTTGAAATACCAAATATGCAACATAATATATCAGCTTTAGAAACAGCAGTTAAATTTATTTATGATAATATTCAATATGCAGAATTTAACACTAAGTCAGATTTTTGTCATATATGCGGATTTGATGGAGAGATTATTATAAATGATAATAATGAATGGGAATGTCCAAATTGTGGAAATAAAAACCATAGTAAAATGAATGTTGTAAGACGTACATGTGGTTATTTAGGAGAAAATTTCTGGAATGTAGGAAAAACAAAGGAAATAAAACAAAGAGTTTTACACATGTAATTGCAAATTAAAAATATGCAATTTCCTAGAACTTTTAAAAAGAGGGATTTTGGGACGAATGATCCTTAAAATCCCCTTTGATAACTTAGGAGGAAAATTATGAATTATGCAGATATAAAAAAAATAGATGTAGCTAATGGTGAAGGCGTTAGAGTTTCAGTATTTGTAAGTGGATGCAATCATCACTGCAAAGGATGTTTTAATGAATGTGCATGGGATTTTAATTATGGAAATAAATTTACAGAAAAAGAAGTAGACAAAGTAATTGATTATATGAACCATGATTATATAGAAGGACTTTCACTTTTAGGAGGAGAGCCTTTAGAACCACAAAATCAAGAAGGGCTACTACCATTAGTAAAAAAAGTTAAAGAAAAATTCCCTAATAAAAATATTTGGTGTTATACAGGATTTGACTTTGAAAAAGATGTAATGGGAACAATGTCAAAAAATAGTGAAACAACAAGAGAATTATTAAAATATATAGATGTTATAGTAGATGGAAAATTTGAAGAAGATAAAAAAGACTTAAAATTACAATTTAGAGGGTCTTCAAATCAAAGGATTTTAGATGTTAAAGAAACATTAAAAACAGGAAACTTAGTAAAAGAAGATAAATATAGATAATTATTATATCGTTATTAGTAAGCTATAATAGAACAAAAGCGGACATTATTAACATTTTCACTATTTAGAACATTTTAAAGTCCGCGTCTTTGTTCGTCTGCAAAAAATTGTATAGCAATTTTTCTGTGGAATTTTTAAGTAATATTATTTAAAAACCTATTTAATAATTGTTTTCTACACATATTTTCAAATTCATCATTTAAAGAAACTAAAGATATATCCTCATTATATTTCCTATCTAAACAATATTTTATAATATAGTCTACAAGTTCTGGATTTTTAGAAAGTAAAGGACCATGCAAATATGTTGCAATGACATTATTTTCAAAATATCCTTCTTCAGAATCTTTAAATTTATTACCATTGCCAAATAGAACTTTCCCAAAAGGAGAAGAAATATTATAAGTTTGTCCACCATGATTTTCAAAACCAATAACATTTGTTTTAAAATTATTTAAATTAACTTCTATAACAATATTTCCAATACATCTATTTTTTCTATCAGGGTTAGCTTCTGTATAATAATCAAAAATTTCAAGACCTGGAATTATATTTCCATCAACATCTTTATAATATTTTCCAAACAATTGATATGCACCACAAATAAGTAAGAAGAATACACCATTTTCAACAGCATTTTTAATATTATCTTTATATTTAATTAAATCACTTGCTAAAATATTTTGTTCATTATCAGCACCACCACCTGCAAAGATAATATCATAACTATTAAAATCAGGAGAATCATCTCCAATAGAGTATGTATCTATAATAACAGAATAACCACGAGATTCAATTCTATACTTTAAAACTTGTATATTTCCATAATCACCATAAAGCTCCAATATATCAGGATATAAATATAATATTTTGATTTCTTTCATTTAAAATCCTCCATTTTAGTATTACTTTCAAATTGTTTTAATTCTCTTCGTGTAGGTTGTAAAGATGTATAATTTGCAATTACATATTTTTTAACATTAGTCTTGTATAAAGATTGAACTGCCTCACTTAAATTTAGAAAAGGCTCAATTTTTTCAGGTTTAAATCCACTAGTTTTTATTCTAATAGCTATATCATAAGCTCTTGTACCAGACGTTATAATTCTAGAAACATTATTTAAATTATTAAAATTAATATCCCAAATCCAAGATACATCAAATCCATCTGCAATATTATCATTTAAAACAAATAATAATTCTTTCTCATCTTCATCTTCATTTAAAATACGAAGACTAACATTACTACCAGTTGGATTTTTAGCTAAATTAATAATAGTTTTAATACCATTTACTTGTAATTCTTCTAATCTTCCATTATTTAAAGAAAATGTTGATAAAGCAAGTTTTATATGCTCATTAGAAATATCATATAAGTTACAAACAGAAATTACAGCTAGATAATTATATACTAAATAGATACTATTACCTTTAATATTATAAGTAATTTCATTTACATCAAAAGATTTATTTTTTAAATCAATATTCGTTGCGAACCTGTAAATTTCATTATCACCAAAATTACAATTAGGACATCTAAATTTTCCTATATGTGAATATTGATAATATTCATATTCTAGTTTAGTTTTACAAAAAGGACAGAATTTTCCTTCACCAGCTTCTTTAATGTTTTCTGTTGCATATTGATATTTATCAACACTAAAATAATACACATTAGAATTATTAGGATTAGATTGTCCCAACCTTGCAACATTAGGGTCATCATTATTTAAAATTAAATTGCCATTAAAAGTTTTAAGAAATTCATTAATTCTTAAAATTAGAGATTCAACTTCTCCATTTCTATCTAATTGGTCACGGAAAAAATTTAAGATAATTAAAGTATCTAATCTAAAATCTTTAAATACAACAGGAATATAGCTTTCATCAACTTCGAAAACTAAAAAGTCTGCTTTAATTTTTCCATTTAAACTACAATTTTTTAAAATAGTTGAAAGTATACCAGTTTCCATATTATTGCCTTCAACATTGCTAATAACTTTATATCCAGCTTGTTTTAGGGTATAAGCAATACAATTATTAGTCATTGTTTTTCCATTAGTTGCAGATACTGCAATTACTGGACAATCTACTTTAAAATATCTGAATATTTCTGTATTCCAATCAAATGCTATTTTTCCTAAAAAGTTTCCACCATTTTTATGGCATATTTTTAATATTACATTTAATATTTTCATTAATAATATTATAAAAAAGTTCTTCATATTTTCTCCTACTTATTAATTATGTTTTTTTAAAATTATATCACAAATGTTTTTTTATGTACAATAAAATAATTAGTAAAAATTCAAATTAAAATTTTCGTTCTTCAAGGCGTTTAGATACTCAAATATTCAAATTTTAGATACACACTATAAATAAATAAAGAAAATATTTAATATTGGTAATAAACAAAAAATTTATAGACAAATTCTATAAAATATGATAACATAAACAAAAAAAGAAAGGATGATTTTTAATGAAAGAAACATTTTATATAACAACACCAATATATTATCCAAGTGGAAGATATCATATCGGAACAGCATATACAACAGTACTTGCAGATACAATAAAAAGATATAATAAATTAAAGGGAAAAGAAACATATATGTTAACAGGAGCAGATGAACATGGGCAAAAAATAGAAAAAAAATCAAAGGAAGCAAATAAAACGCCAAAGGAATATGTTGATGAAATGGCAGAAATGGCAAAAACGTTATGGAAAAAGATGGACATACAATATGATGATTTTATAAGAACAACAGAAGAAAGACATGAAAAGATAGTTCAAAAAATATTTGATAAATTTATGGAACAAGGAGATATATACAAAGGAGAATATGAAGGCTTATATTGTATACCATGCGAAACATTTTTTACAGAAACGCAATTAGTAGATGGTAAATGCCCAGACTGTGGAAGAGAAGTAGTTCCAATGAAGGAAGAATCATATTTTTTTAATATGAAAAAATATGCAGACAAATTATTGAAATATTATGATGAACATTCGGACTTTATAAAACCAGAATATAGAAAACAAGAGATGATAAATAACTTTATAAAACCTGGATTAGAAGATTTATGTGTAACAAGGACATCATTTGATTGGGGAATAAAAGTTTTAAAAGACCCAAAACACGTAGTATATGTATGGTTAGATGCATTAACAAATTATATAACAGCTTTAGGATATATGTCAGAAGATGAAACGCTATTTAAAAAATTTTGGCCAGCAGATGTACAGTTAGTTGGGAAAGATATAGCAAGATTTCATTTAATATATTGGCCAATATTTTTAATGGCATTAGATTTACCATTACCAAAAACAATATTTGTTCATAACTGGATAATGATGAAAGATGGAAAAATGAGTAAATCAAAGGGAAATGTAATATATCCTGAAGACTTAATTGATAGATATGGGTTAGATGCAACAAAATATTTTTTATTAAGAGAAATGCCAACATCGCAAGATGGACTATTCTCACCAGAGGAGTTTATACAAAGGTACAATTTTGATTTATGCAATGATTTAAGTAATTTATTAAATAGAACTGTATCAATGGTAAATAAATATTTTAATGGACAAGTACCAGAATATAATGGAACACCAAATGAAGTAGATAAAGAAATAGAAGAAAAATGTACTGAGCAAATAGAAAAATTTGAAACACTGTTTGAAAATTTTGAAATAGCAAACTCAATACAAGAAATATGGAATTTAATAGCTAGAACAAATAAATATATTGATGAAACAATGCCATGGCAATTAGCAAAAGAAGAACAAACAGAAAAATTAAAATCATCAATGTATCATTTAATAGAAAATTTAAGAAAAATAGCTATATTAATAAAACCATTTATGAATGAAACATCAGAAAATATATTAAATCAGATAGGTATAAAAGATGAAAAACTAAAAACATGGCAAAGTATGCAAGAATATGATAAATTAAATGGAATAAAAGTAATTGAAAAAGGTGAACCAATATTTATGAGATTAAATACAGAAGAAGAAATGGAATATATAAGAAATGTGATGAAAAAATAGATAAAATAAAGAGGAATTATAATGGGACTTTTTTCTAATAAATGGGAGTATTCAGGGTATAATATTTATAGCATGAAAAAATATGTTGATAAAAAAAGAATAATATTTAATATAATAGTAGGAAGTTTAACAATTATAGCCTTATGTTTAATAGGATATTATACAATTGATACTACAATAAGAATAAAAAAATCAAAACAATTTATGGCACAAATTATAGAATATAAAAATCAACAAGAAGAATTAATAAATGAAAAAAAAGATGATGAACTTGTTAAAAAAAATCCTGAATTGACAGAAACAGGAAAAGAAAATTTAAAAAATATATATGTTAGTGAAGAAAAAAGAGCATTTTTAACATTTGATGATGGACCTTCAAAAAATACAATAGATATACTAAATATATTAAAAGAGAATAATATAAAAGCTACATTTTTTGTTTTAGGGTGTCAAGTTGAAGTTTTTCCAGAAACAACAAATAAAATATATAATGAAGGACATTATATTGCAAATCATGGATATACACATATATATAAAAGTATATATCAATCTCCAGAACAGGTATTACTAGAATTTAATCAATGTAATCAAATAGTAGCAAACACATTAGGAATTCCAGAATATAATTCACATTTATTTAGATTCCCAGGGGGTTCGAATCGGTGGAAAATATGCAGAAATAAAAAAACAAGCCATAACATTATTAGAACAAAATAATATTTTATATGTAGACTGGAATTCACTAACAGGAGATTCTGAAAAAACTAATCCAACAGGAGAATATTTAATGAACAACTTACAACAAACTACAAATGAAAAAAATAGTGTAGTAATATTAATGCATGATTCACAAGCTAAAAGAGTAACTGTTGAAATGCTACCGCAAGTTATTGAATATCTAAAGAATCAAGGATATAAATTTGAAAGTTTTTATGACATTATAAAGTAATGTAAAAAATTTAAATTTGTACTACTACACAATAAAACATAATGAATAAAGTAGTGGAAGGAGATAACGTAAAATTGCCTGAAATAAAAAAAGAAAAAATACAAGGAATTGCTAATAAATTAGAATATTTAGGATTAGATTTAGATAAAATACCACAAAAATTAAAAAAATTTGAAGCATTAGAATATAGAATACCTAGATTTTATGATGAAAAACAATATAGGCAATATAGATATATTGATATAAAAGATATACAAATATTATTGTCGCCAACAAATAGATTAGATGATTTAAGTGAAAAATATAAAAAAGCAAGACCAATATATGAATATTTAGATAAAGAAAATGAAAAAAATATATTAAAATATACTACATTTTTAAATATGTTAAAAAATATGGATATAGAAGAAATAGAACAAATTGACAAAGAACAAAAATATCTAAATAGAGGAATTCCATTTAAAGTAAAATTTCATGGAAATTATCTATGGCAAATATATTATTCAGAAAATACTGATAAATATTTTATGATAGTACCAACAGAAGATACAGATTATTCAGCATTTTTCTATTTATTAAAAAAACAATTGGAAAAAACACAAATAGGGCAAATCTTTGTACCAATAAGTAATATAAACTATTCAAGTAATTACTTAAAAAAATCGCAATTTGAAGATATGGAGAATTATTTATGGTTCTTTACAAAAGATTGGCCTTTGATATATGAAGTATATGATAAAAAAGGGAGCTTATCAATTCAAATAGTTGGAGAAACAAATGTATATGAAAAAATAAAAACTACTTACAAAATAGAATTACATACAAAACAGGAAGCGGAAGAATTTTATAAATTAATAAAGGTATTATTTATATTACAAACAGAGGTACCAAATTTTTATGATTTTACTACTAATATAAATAAAAATGGAAAATTAGAATTTTATTTAGGTGAACAAAAAATAGAATATAAAAATATAATAGAATTTATGAGAGAACAATATAAAATAGGTCTAAAGAAAAGAAAAGAAATAAAGAAAAAAATTAGAGCATATAACAAAAAATTAAATGAATTACAAGAATTAGCATCAACGCAAGAAATAGAGTATTTAGCTAAAGAAAAACAAATATCAACATTTTTAGAGTGTAAAAAAACATTTTTTGGTAAATTTAAATATTATTTTAAGTATAGCAAAAAAAATAATAAGAAAATAAAAGATGCTGAAGACATACAAATAGATATTAATGATGAAGAAATAGAAATACAAACTGAAAATGAAGTAAAAAAAGAAAAGAAAAAAACACCAATAAAAAGAGTCTATACACTAGATGAATTGATTACAAGTTATAAAGAATTAGAAGAATTAGAAGAAATTATGAAGAACCTTTTAATGGATATAAATGCTTTAAAACTTAAAACAAAGAATATGGCTAAAAAAATAGAAAATGCAAGAAGATATATAGAAGAAATAGACAGTCATAAAAAAAGCATCTTTGAATTTTGGAAATATAGTAATAAAGATGAAATGGCAGTGTTACCAGAAGGAGAAGAAGAAGAGGTAAACATTGTAAAAAAAATAGAAAGAACATTTAATTATGAAGAAGATATAGAAGAATTTGGATTAAAATTAGATAAAATTCAAAGAAAAAATTTAAGTAAAGAAGATACAGATAGCATCTTTATTGCAACAACAAAAATAATAGAAATTTTAAATAAAATAAAAAATAACAAAATATTACCCGGAGAATTAGAAAAAAATTTAAAAGAATTAAAAATAGAAGCAATGGATTTAAAATTATTAGGTAAAGAAGAATATGATATTTTTGGAAATATTATAGAAGATGGAACAAAAATAAAAAAAATAAATAATAAAAGACATAGAGAACTACAAAAAGATAAATTCAATATATTAAACATAAATAAAAATACTAAAACAGCAGGATATAAAACAGAACTGCAAAACATAATAAAGAATATACAAAAAGCATTAGAAAAAGGAATTGTGCCTAATAATATATCATTATATAAAGTAACTAATAATGATAAATTAAATAGTAAAGATATAAATGTATTTGATATAAATCCAGAGAATGAAGTAAAAGAAAACATCGAATATGATGCAGAAAAAATTAATTTATATAAAATAAATATAAAAGAGGGGACAAAAGGAATCGGTTTTACAAATATAATTTTTTATGATAATAAAAATAAAACATTACCAGTTGGAATGGATTTATCAACAAAGATGATTATAGATATCTCAAAAATACATTTAAAATTAGTAAATAGAAAATCATTTAATATAATAGACTTTAAAAATGATGATGATTTTTCATCTTTTAATATTAAAGATGTTGAAGTTTATGAATATGATGAAATTAATTTAGAGGAATTAGAAGAATTAAAATCACTTCAAAAGAAAAAAGTATAAATTAAATATTTTAATAATATACTACTATGAAACATTATTATTTTCAT
>CANQTJ010000012.1 GCA_947626705.1 uncultured Clostridia bacterium
ACAATAGAAATGTTTATACAAAACCTAAATACAAATGCAGATACAATAGAAATATATGATGCAGATAATAACTTATTAAAAGAATCAGATAGGGCACAAGACTTAGTAGGAACAAATATGACATTGAAATTAATTAAAGGCTCTCAAACAATAGAAATAAAAATAATTGTTACGGGAGATACAAATGGAGATGGAAGATTAACATCAGCAGATATCTCAGCAGTAACAAATCATAGGTTAAAACTAAAAGAACTAAGCGGAGCATATTTAAAAGCAGCAGATGTAAACTATGATGGAGACATAACGGCAGCAGACAAGAGTGCGTTAACAAATGTACGTTTAAATATACTAGAAGATTTTTAGAAAAGAGAGGCTATAAAAGTTGAAAAGAATTATAATTTTGACTACATGGAGTTCAATTAAAAGAAATTAAATAAATATAATATTTAAATAAAAACTTAATTGTCAAAATTTAATTCTTTTTCAACAAAATCGTGTCAAAGAAAGGAGTCAATATTATGAAGAAAGTAATAAAGATAATTTTAATAGTTATTATAATGATAATAACAATGCAACTAATGAACAATGAAGTAAAAGCAGTAGAAGAAACAGAAGAAAAAGAATCAGATGTAGTAGTAAGACTAGAATGTAACGATAAAATAGAGGCAGGAAAAACAGTAACAGTAAGTATAAAATTAACAGAAGTTAAGAAAAATGTAGATACATTCATAGGAACAATAGAATATGACAAAAATATATTTGAAGAAATAACAGAAGATGATATGGAACCTGTAAACAAATGGAGTTATCCAGTATACAACGAAAAAGTAGGAATATTCATGATAGAAAAAACAAAAGGAACAGAAGAAGATGAAGAAATAATGAAAATAACATTAAGAGTAAAAGACAATGTAACAGAAACGAAATCAATAGTAAAATTAACAGACTTAGAATTAGCAGGATTAGGAATAGACCTAGTATCAGAAAAAGAAACAGTAATGACAGTAGGAGAAGAAAAAGAACCAGAAAAAGATCCAGAACAAGATGTTCCACCAGAGGAAAAAGATAAATTATATTTATCAACAGAAGTATACAAAATAGGAAATAATGACATAAAGAACTATGAAGAAGGGGATAAATACATATCAAGAGTAATGAAACAAACAACAAAAGAAACATACATAAGTAATTTAAAGACAAACGGAAAAATAAGAATAATAAAAACAGATGGAACAGAATTAGGGGATAACGAATTAGTAGGAACAGGAATGACATTAGAAGTAACAAAAGGAGAAGAAAAAATAGAATTACAAATAGCAGTAATGGGAGATGTAAGTGGAGATGGAAAAGTAACAGCAACAGACTTATCAACACTAAATCAAACAATACTAAAAGTAGTAACATTAGAAAATGAATACAAAATAGCAGGAGATTTAGATGAAAATGATAATATAACACCAACAGACTTATCTACATTAAACAAAATGTTATTGAAAATTCTATAATAGAAATTAATTTTAATAAAACTAGAATAAGGATATTTTCCTTGTTCTAGTTTTATTTCTCTAATTTCATAATAAAAAAACAAAACATAAACTGTTGCGTTTTTAAAAAATTTCTGTTATACTAATGACATAAATTTTAGGAGTGATTATTTTGAAAAATAAACAAATAGATAAAGATAATAAAAAAAGAAACAAAAGAAAAAAGAAACATACAGGAAGAAAAATATTATTAGTTATAGCATTAATTTTAATAATTATAGGAGTTTGGTTAGGATATAGAACATATAAAAATGGTGGAGGACTAAGTGGATTTCTAGCAGCAGCCATAGGACATGATGAAAATACAAAAAAGAACTTAAAAGAAATAAAAGTTTTAATATTAGGAGTAAGCACAGATTTAGATTCAGAATTAACAGATACTATAATGGTAGCATCATATAATCCAAATACACAAAAAGGAAATTTACTATCGATACCAAGAGATACATTTACAGGAAAAAATAAAAGTAAAGCAACAGCTTCACAAAAAATAAATGCTTTATATAACATAAGTAAAACACCACAAAAAACTTTAGAAGCAGTAAATGAGCTTACAGGATTAGATATAAAATATTATATTTTAGTAAGAACAGAAGCATTAATAAAATTAGTTGATGCAATAGGTGGAGTAGAGTTCAATGTGCCTATTGATATGAAATATGATGATCCTACACAGGATTTGCACATAAATTTAAAAGCTGGAACACAAAAAATAGATGGAAATAAAGCAGAACAATTATTAAGATTTAGACATAGTAATGCTGATAAAAACGGAGTTATGACAACATATCCATCAGAATATGGAAATGATGATTTTGGAAGAATGAGAACGCAAAGAGATTTTATAACTGCAACTTTACAACAAACTTTAAAACCAAGCAATATATTTAAAATAGGTGAAATATTAGAAATAGCTCATAATAATGTAGAAACTAACTTAGAGCTATCATATATAAAAGATTATATACCTTATGCAGTAGAGTTTAATACAGAAAATTTAAAAACAGCAGCCATACCAGGTACAACACCAGATATGAAAGAAACTAATAATGTTAGTATATTTGTAGCAGATAAAGAAGAAACAGAAGAACTAATAAAATCAATGTTTTATAGTGATGAAACAGAAAGTAACAACACCAACACCAATACTGTTTCTACAAATTTAAACACAATTAATAATACAATTAATAATACAAATACATCATCAAAAATAGAAATCGAATTACTAAATGGAAGCGGAGATAAAAGCAAAATAGAGAAAGCAAAAAAATTACTAGAAGATGCAGGTTATGAAGTTACAAAAACAGGAAGTACTTCATCAATTTCAAAAACTATAATAACAAATAAAAAATCTGTAGAAGATGAAAAATTAAATGAAATAAAACACATATTAGGAACAGGAAGTATTTCATCAGCTAAATCTACTACAAGTTTAGTAGATATAAGTATAATAATAGGTAAAGATTTTGATTAGTTTCAGTTTTTTATAATATACTATTTTGAAAAAAGATATCTATTTAAAAGTTCTATTCATCAAGGCATGAAAGAAATTAAAAATAGAAATCTTTTTTCAAAAAGAAAATTATATAATTAAAAAACGACACTTAAACTTTATCAATATTTTTTTAAAATTCTATTTCTTAGAAAATGTTAATTACATTTTATCTAAATTTTTTATAATATTTTTTTCTTTTAATAGACTCACTAAATAATAATTTATATAAGAAATATAAAATCAGAATAATCAATAAAATTTGAATAACAAAATTAAATGAGTTCGATTTTTTTACACTATTTGATGCAATCAAATTTGATGAGTATTCTATATCATCAATAGTATATGTTATTTTACCAACTATTTGACCTTGAGAAATAGGAGCAGATAAATTTTCTTCCACTTCTATTTCTGGTGAAAAAGTAGTATCTAAATCATCTGCTGAAATTAAAGCAGATATATCATCAGAAATTAGTAAATCTAAATTTTTAGTTTCTCGAGTACCATTTTTTATTTCAATTTGTTCTGCAATAGCATTTTTATCTCTTAATTTTCTAATTGTATAATTATTATAGCCAAACTCAAATAAGGCTTTAGTATCAATAAATTTTGCACTTAAATTATTAGGATAAATTCCAACAGATAAAACTACACAAATTAATTCAAGATTTTCTCTATTAGCAACAGAAACTAAGCAATTTTTAGCTTGAGTAGTATATCCAGTTTTTCCAGCAATTGCATACTGATAATAATAATTACTAGCAACCTCTCTATTATCATAAACTAATAATTCATTTGTTGTATTAAATACTCTTTGCTCATATTTATTAGTTGCAGGTATAGTACAAGATTTCAAGTTAGATAAGCTCCTAAAAGTCGGATTTTTCATACAATATTTCATTAAAATTGCTAAATCATAGGCAGTAGAATAATGATTTTCATCATGCTGTCCACTAGGATTAGTAAAATGAGTATTTTTAAGACCCAATTCAGCAACTTTATTATTCATTAAATTAGCAAAATTATCAATTGAGCCGGAAACATAGAAAGCAAGAACATTTGCAGCATCATTTGCAGAATGTATTAACATTACCTCTAACAATTGGCGAACTGTAAGTTGTTCTCCAACCTGTAAAGCAGCTACTGTATATCCAGACGGAATTATAGAAATAGCCTCATAAGGTACTGTATAAACATCATCTAAATTACCATTTTCAATTGTTAAAATTGCTGTCAAAATTTTAGTTGTACTTGCAGGGTACATTTTTTGATCAGAATCTTTTGAGTATAAAATTCTTTCAGTTGAGCTATCTATTAAAACTGCGCTACCTGCAGAAATTTCTGGTTCATCAGAGATTCCATAACAGATAGAAAAATTCATTATAAAAATTAATGTTAAAATTATCGTTAAAAGTTTTTTAAATTTCATTATAGTTCTCCATAAAATATACTATTAATATATATACAATATTTTATAAAAAAATGCAATTATTTATATAAAAAATTATGACAAAAAAATTTTTTTAAAAACTACAATTAAATGATAAAAAATAAACGAAAACACTTGTGATAAAAATTAATATTAATATAATAATATTTTTACATAATATTTATTAATATATTATTGTAAAAAAAAAATTATAATGATATAATTTTTATATAAAGGTTATTAATTATAAAAAAATATTCAAAGGAGAAATAAATGGAACATACTATGAAAAACATAAAAAGAAAAAAATCAAGATTACTATTATTGAGCATTATCATAATAACTTTATTAATTTTAGTTGTATTAATAATAGGAATGAGCAAAAAAGAAGGTGGATTAATCGCTAAAGTAAGTGAAGTTAGAAAAGCATCAGTACAGACGGAAATGAAAGAAAAGTTAGATGAAGCAATTCAAAAACTAAAAGAAGAAAAAGAAGGAATGGCAACATTGCTAGATATAACACAGGATTGGGCAGATAAAGAATTAGAAGAATTTGACGTAAAAATAATAGAAGATCCTTTGATAAAAGGAAAAAGGATAACAATGGCAAAAAATGAAATAGTAGGAAGATTTACAATAGATGAACAATTAGTGACAACTGAAGAAAAAGAACAAGGAAACATACAATTTTTATACGATGTAATAGAAAGAATAGAAAATAAAGTTCAACTATTAATACATGTACAAGACTCAGAAAATGGAATAAAGCAAATAGAAATGCCGGAAGGGTATACAATATTAGCAAGTGGAAAAAAAGACGAGATTTATCTAGATTACGAAGCAGAAATAGGAGAATTAGGAAAAGATAAAAAATTAACTATAACATCAAAAAATGAAGAAAAAAAGGAAGAAAGCTTATATATAGAAAAATATTATTATAATATAACAAAAATAGTATCAGAAAAAATAACAATAGATGATAATAATATATTAACAAAAGTAGAATATAATAAACCATATAATGCAACAATAACAGTAGAAGATGGATATACAATAGGTACATTAAAAGTAACTATGGGCGAAGAAGTTATAATAGAAGATACATCAGCAAGAACAATAAATATAGATAAAGTAACAAATGATATAAAAATAATTGCAGTATTAAAACCAATAATAAATTTTAATAAAGATGAAAGTTTAGTATTAGATGTAACAGTAGATTATCCAGAAATAAAAAATATAAATATAAAAAAAGAATATAGTGTAAATGGTAGCAACTATTATGAATATATTGATAAAGCACAAGTTAAGGACGACTGTATATTTTATGCAAGAGTTGTTAATACGCAGACAAATGAAATATTAGTACAAACTCAAGAAGCCATCGATAATATTATTTATGAATGGGAAGTATGGAATATTGCAAAACAACAAGTAGTGTGTCACGCTACTCAAAAAGATTATACTTCAAGTAGAGCTTCTGATAGCTATGAAGTTTATAGAGGATGTATAATGTCAAGTACAGGATGGGTAGGAACTAGGTATGTTGGAACATATTCTGTAATATTTGATAGTTTTGATTTTAGAGGATATTATGTAAAGTGGAGTAATACAGAGATGATAGATGTACGCCAAGTATTAAATAAGTGTTTTGTAGGTACACGTTATTACGTATATTACCAATATAATGATATTAAAGGAACTACTAAATACAATGATGTAACAAATACTAACAAAGGAAGTTATCCTGCAAATGGGGTTCAAGGCAGTTATTGGTATGTTTTAAAAAGTAAGTAGTAATTTGATTTAAGTTTCGGTTTTTTCATAAATCAATATTCTATAATTCAAAAAACCGAAACTTAAATGTTTTAAGATTTTGATAAAAAGTAAAAAATTATATAAAGTAGGATATTAATAAATTTATAATAACCTACTTTATATTTTAAAAATCAAATAATTCAAATAATATTTTAATATTTCATAATTTTATTTAATATATTTCAAATATTTTTATTTATTCATATTTTAAATCTCTATTTTTAGAATTTTTTAATTAATAATATACTTTATTAATTCTGATTTAATATGTTGTCATATGTACACTCTAACTATCTCATAATATATATTTTTATTCAAAAATTTTCCTATATATTTTTAAGATTATATATAAAAATTAATAAGTAAAGTTCTTAATATTTAAAATTTCAATAGAAAGGATGATAGAAAAATGAAAAAAATAAATAAAAAAGGAATAATAATATTTATAATAATTATATGTATATTTGCAATATATAAATTCTTTACACACGATGAATATATAGAGTTTAATTCTAAAGAAGAAACTATATCTATAAATAAAAATATTTCTAGAGAGTCTAATAGTAATACGGAAGAAATAAAGACAGAAGAGGAACTAAAAGATAATGATAATAAAATTATAGTATATGTAACAGGAGCTATAAAAAATATAGGAGTTTATGAATTAGAAGAAAATAGCAGAATAGCGGACTTAATAGAAAAAGCAGGAGGTTTAACAGAAGACGCAAATATTACAAATATAAATTTAGCATACATATTACAAGATGGAATGAAAGTACATATACCAACAAATTCAGAGGATATTAATGAAATAAAAGATAATACAGAAATATTTATTACAAATGAAAATGAAAGTAAAGAAAATTCAAAAATGTCAAATTCTAGTAGTAAGATTAATATAAATACAGCTACCCAAACTGAATTAGAAACATTGCCAGGAATAGGAGTAGCTACTGCTTTGAAAATTATAGATTATAGAAAGGAAAATGGCAAATTTAATAATATTGAAGATATAAAAAAAGTAAATGGAATAGGAGAAAGTAAATATTCTAAAATTAAAGATAAAATAAAAGTATAAGTGAGAGCACAAGTATAAGTATATACAAAATCATAAAAAAATATATATATAATATAAAAATAATAGCTTGTATAAAACACATCTCCGTAAGGAAAATTTAAATTTTAAATTAAAATGTCACAAAAACATAATAAAAATGTTATTAATAAGTAATGAACATAATAGATTTATTTCCGTAAATATGAAAAGCTTAAAAAAAAATTATCCAAAATATGTGTATTGAAAATAAAACTTCAATTAACTACAATAGAAATGTATAAAAATAAAATTGTTTAAGGAGAAATGTATTATGTTGAAGAAAAAAATCAATTTCAAGAAAGCAAGTATTATATTAGCAATAATGATAATAATTATTGGACTAATAGTAGCTAGTGTAAACGCAGACAATTCTAAATCTTATGTAATAGAAGTAATAAATGCAAAAGATTCAGATGAAGATGCAGTAACAAACAACGAAATAAAAGTGCAAAAACAAATAATAAAGGATAATAGTGAACAACCTTACTATAAAGATAAAGATTTAACATATAAAGTAAGTGTTAGTAATGTTATACCAGATGAGCAAAAACAGGTTGCTATTGTTATTGATACTTCACATAGTATTACCTATAATGATAAAGAAACAAAATTAAAAGCCAGTGCAACTGACTTAGTAACTAAGTTATATGCAGGTTGTTCTGGAATTAAAATACAATTATTTAGTGCAAGTGGAAGGAAAACAGAAGCACAATTATCTAGCGGTCAAAGTACTATTACAAATGCTATAAATAGTCTTACAAAAGGTGATGGTAATAATGTAGCAAATGGAATAAATGCAGCAAAAACATCTTTTCCAGTAGGTACTAATAAAAAATATATGATTGTATTTACAGATGCAACAGATAATACAGAACAAGTGCTACAAGAAGTAAATAGCAATGATATACAAGTTATTACTGTATCTATAGATAATATATCAAGTACTATTTATAAAGATAGAATTATAAAAATGGTATATAGTGATAATTATGATCAATTAGATCCACAAGTAGCAAATACATATAAAAAATTTGATGTAGAAGCTATTGTTAATCTTATTAACGAAAATTTATTAGATGTTAAGGTTACAGATGTTTTAAATGGTGCATTAAAAGAATATTTTGAATTAGAAATTAAAACAACTACAGAAAAGGATAATGTAACTGAAACACAAGACGGATACGAATGGAGTATTCCTATTATAAAACGTGGAGAAACCAAAGAACTAGAATATACTTTAAAGATGAAGGAACGTATAAATATAACAGATACACAATATAAATATCACCAATTAGGAACAAGTAAAAATATTAAAGTAGATTATAGTAAAAAGGTTTATGACATAGAAGAAGATGAAAAAGCAAGTCTAAAATTAGATTCAGAAGAAGTACCACAAATAAAAATATATGAAAAATATAGTGTTACATTTAGGGCAGTAAGTGAAGAAAACAATTCATTACCAATAGAAGGAATAACATTTGATGTTGTAGCTAAAGATGAGCTTGGTAATGTAGTATATAAAAATACATTAGAAACAAATTCGTATGGAGAAATAGTAGTAGATAATTTAAAAACATCTGGAACAGTACATTTCGAAATAAAACCAACCGTAAATAAAGAAGGATATGCTCCAACAGATAGAATGGAAATGGATATAAGCAACCAAAATGGTGTAGGATTTGAAATGGAAACTCCTGAATTTAAAGATTATTTTAAATCTGAAGAATCAAAGAGAAATTGTACAGTAATTGTACCAATAAATACACAGAAGTTCACTTTAGAAGTTGACTTAACAGAATTAAACAATTCTAATGTTACATTAGGAAATACAGAATTTAGATTAATACAACCAAAATTAAATAACAAATACGATTTACAAGCCAAATTTGCTGAAACTGATTCAGATGGAAAGGCAATGTTCTATCCAACTGTAATGACAAAAGGTGGAACTTATGAATATATATTATCACAGATGAATGTTCAAAGTGGTTATATATCTATGGGAAATGTTACAATTAAAATAAAATTTGATAGTCATGGTAACATAGAAGAAATAAAGACTATATATAATGATAATGTAACAGGGGAAAGAATAAGCGAAAATAAAGGTTTAATAAAAGTACAAAATGCAACAGAAGCAGAAGAATCATTTAACTTAGAACTTAATTTAAGAGATGAGGATGATAACACTAAGGCAATAGAAGGTGCAGAATATACAATAGAAGTAGGAAGAGTAAGTGCTGGAAAATGGACAACTACAATATATAATAATATCATAACAAATGAAAAAGGAAAAATAAATTATACATTACCAGGTAATGGACAAATACAATTAAAAATAACACAAGTAAAAGCACGTACAGAATACAACATAGATACAGATCCAAAAATAATAGTATTTTCAAGAATAAATGGAATAGTAAATAATCCAACTCAAAGTTACAACCAAAATGCACTAACTCATGTAAATTCAGAAGCATTTAGTGATGGAAACAAGATAATAGTTGATTTAACAAATAAAATAAAGAGCGCAAGAAATATTATAGAGGTTGATTTATCAGATGAATCAGAAACAGATATAAAAGTACCATACATTCAATTAGAATTAACAAATACAACAACACAAAAACAATATTTAGCAACAACAGATGCAAATGGATTAGCAAGATTCCAAATAGATGATGAAATACAAGGAGGATATTTATATAACTTAAAAGTTTTAAGTCCTTTACCAGTTATATATGATAGTATTCCAGAAACAGGTATAAATATACATTTTGATGCATCTCAACATATAGACAGTGTAAGTAATGCAAACGATTCAGGAAATGATCCAATTCTTGGTATAGACAATATGCAAATTATAGCAAATGGAATATTTACAGATTATACGTCAACAATACATTTAGGGGCAACAGTTAATGCAGAGCATACATATACATTTAAAGTGCATTTAGCTGACGAAGAAGAAAAACGTAATGGAAAAGATGTTGGATTAGATGGAGTAGAATATGACATTCAAATAACTGCACAAGACGCAACAAATAATACAATAGTAGAGCGTAATATAAAAGGAAGAAAAACGGATTCTAATGGAGATATAACAACAAAGTTAATATTATCTGATTATATAGAGATAACAGTAACACAAAGAACGTCAAAAACATCATATAAAATAGATAATCAAACAAAAGTAATAGAACTAAGTTATACAAATAATAAATTGACTTTAATGAATCAACCACAAGATGTATCAATAACAGGAAATATAGTATTATATGAAACTACTAATGTAAAGAAAACATCTGATGATTTATTATTAGACTTAGTTATAAATAAAGAAGATAAAGCAACAGGATTCCCAGCAAGTTTACCAATTAGAATATATCAAGAAACGCAAGGAGTGGCTAAGATTACTACAGTTACTGGAACTCAAAATGCAATAACAGGTGAAAAAGAAGGAACTTGGATTGAACAATCTGGAAATTCATCAACTCCAACACCAGTACAAACGACAGGAGATTTAAATATAAAAGCCAACACAGATAGTCAAGGAACAGTTGTAATAACAGGGCTAAAAGTAAATGGTGTTCCACCACAAGGAGAAGAAGAGTTTGTAATATGGGTAGTGGAAACAGATCCAACTACAGGAGCAGATATAGATGCTACTAAAGTAAAATATTTAATAACATATAGATATAATGAATATAAAGAAATTATAGAAATTACAAATGTTGAAGCAACTTATGGAAATAGATTAGTAAAACGTGATCAATTTGATGGAATTACATTTAATGGTTATGAAACATATTTAGGTTACCAATCAAACATAAATACAACAATTTATGCAAACTATGAAGATGTTGGAAACTTATCAATTGATATAGATAAATATGATAGAGATAAAAATAAATTAGTTGGGGCAAAATATAATATAAAAGTAACAAGAATGGATGGCTACGTAATACAAAAAACAGTAGAGATAGTTGATGGAACAATAGAATTACCAGGTGTATTAGTTCAAGAAAATAGTCAAATTACAATAAATGAAATAACACCACCTGTAGGATATGCTCTAAATGAAACAACAGAAGTAATCGACGTAGAGAGAATCGATCCTACTGGAGAGGTAGTTTTGAAATTACAGCCAAATGGATATAGTCCTGCTAGAGCAGACTTGAAGCTAATACAAGCTTATCCAACTAAAGCTGGAACAATGAAAACAGAATATCAATTGGATTTAACAGATTATGAAGCAGATGAATTTGACATAAAAATAAATCTATTAGATAAAAAAACATCAAAACCAGTATCAGGTGGTTCATTTATAGTATCAACAGATCAAGGAGCTATGGGAACAACAGCACTTACAGGAGCAAATGGAACGACAGAAAGAAAAGTAGGAGGAAAATACGAAGATCCAAAAATAGTTAAATACACTATATCATCAGCAGTTATACCAAAATACTATAAAGCTATATCTAAATTTGATTTAGATATTCCATTTGATGCTGATAAAAAGGTAGATGCAACAAAAGTCAATAATCAATCAGACAGTAATTTTAATATTACATGGGAAATTAAAGAAGTAAATACACAAAATGGTGCCGATATTGTACTAAATGTATATATTGAAACAGAATTACCATTAGTCTTTGAAATACAGACAGTAGATGCTATAAGCGGAAACAACGTAGATGTAGCTACATATACAGCAGAGCCAACAGTTCAAGATGGAGATTTTGGAAAAGGAATAATTGATCCAATAACAAAAATTACAACTTTAGAAATAGGATATGTAGAAAAAAATCAAGTAAAAGAATATACATTACATACAGAAATAACCGACAACTATAAAGATGTACCAGATTATACTATTAATATAACTTACGATAAAGATGGAAATATAATTGCTCAACCAGTAACAAGTGATACTAGTGTATTGATAGTAAAATCATTTAATGGAAATACAATTGAATTAGAACATAGAGTTGAGCCTAAACAAGGAATTCAAATAGTTAATAAAGACTATTTTACAGATAATCTTATAACAGGAGCGCAATTTGAAATAACAACAGCAGATGAAAAAGTAGAACCAATAGATATAGGTTTAACAGGAGTAGGCTCAACATTGGGAGATAAAAATGGTGAAGCCAATTCTACAGTTAGATACAAAGTACATCAAACAAAAGCTGCAAGTGAATATGTAAGAATACCAGACTTTGAAATAGATGTAGCATATGGACAAAATAGAGAAGTAACAGGTGTTACATTAGTACAACAAACACAGAGTGTACAAATATGGGTTACACCATCAGCTTTAAAAAATTATCCTACAACAGAGCTTGGATACAATGGAAATGATAAAGGAATAGTAAAATTAGAAATAAAAAGTTACTATGATATAAGAGTAAAAGTTAAAAATGTTGATAGGAAAAATAATTCTATATTAATATGTGATACACAATATCAAGTTACGTCAGATCAAACAAGCGAAAGTAAAACAGTAAAAACAGATATAAACGGAATAGGAACAGCTCATTTAGATGAACTAAATATAGGTAAAACAGTAGTTTATAAAATAACAGAAATTCAACCAGCCTTAGACTATCAACCATTAGAAATAGATGAAATAGATGTACAAGTAGTATTTGATAGTAATGGATATGTACAATCAACAACAGTAATGCAAGGAAAAGGTAGTGATTATGCAACATCATCAGTTGTAACAGGACACAATAATGAAGATAATTTTACTGTTAATGTAGAAGTAACAAGTAATCCAAAATTTAGGCTTAATATAACAAACATAGATTATTATAATTCTAATATTAAGTTACCAGGAAGTAAATATAAAGTAACTGGAGATATAGGAGATTGTATAGATGATGGAGAAACAGATGCTAATGGAAAAATTACATTAAGAATGAGTGGGAATCCAATCAATAGAGTAAAATACACAATTCATGAAGTAAAACGTTCAGTTGGATATCAATCATTAGAAGAAGACATAGAAATAGAAGTAGATTTTGATCCAACAGATGGAAGGGTAACAGCTTGTAATGTAGTAAAAGGAAGTAGATTTACTAAAGCTGTTGTTACAAGTCCACAAAATACTACATTTGATCAATTTAGCATAGATGTAGAAATAAAGAGTGTTGAAGAATTAAAATTTAAAATAAATAATTACGCAGAAGTAGTGGATGTAAGCGGAAATGTAACTAGAGTAGCAGTTCCAGGTACTAAATATAATATTAAAGCAATAGAAGTATCTAATAAAGAAGATCTAAACGTGGACAACACAGGATTAACAGATGGTAATGGACAAACAGAAATAGGTATGAATAGAGCTTTATCTAATAAAACGATAAAATATGTAATCTCACAAGTTCAAAAAACAGCAGGATATAAGAGATTAGATTATAATATTACAATACAAGTAGAAATAGAAAATGATGGTAAAGTTAAAAGTGGTTCACCACAAATCGTAGTAAACGATGATGGACAAGATGCAAGCAATTTTGCAGATATTACAAATGTTAATATAAATGATTTTGAAATATCTGTTGATATAAAAAATAATAAATTATTAGACTTTGTAATACATGATGTTTCAGAAATTAAAGATAATACTGGAACATTACAAACTGTAAATGTAGCAGGAGCAACATTTAAAATATCTGCAACTGAAAAAGGCAAAGATAATTTAAATGTAGACGAAACAGGAACAACAGATAGTCAAGGACAAACAAAAATTGGTATGGATAGAGCATTAGCAAATAGAACAATAATATATACAATTTCTCAAGAACAACAAGCAACAGGATATAAAAGATTAGACTTTAACATTACAATAGAAGTTCAATTTGATAATGATGGAAAAATAATTACTACTACAACTCAACCACAAATTATAGCAAATAGTGACAATCAAATTGCAAATGATTTTGCATCAATTATAAATGTTGATGTAAATGGATTCCAAATAGATGTTCAAATAAAGAATAATAAACTATTAGATTTTATGATACACAACATTTCTTATTATGAAGATAGTAATGGAACATTGCAAACTGTAAATGTACCAGGAACAATATTAAAAATATCAGCAACTGAAAAAGACCAAGATAACTTAAATGTAGACCAAACAGGAACAACAGATAACCAAGGACAAGCTAAATTTGGTATGGATAGAGCATTAGCAAATAAAACAATAATATATACAATTTCTCAAGTACAAGCAACAATTGGTTATAAAGATTTAGATTACAATATAACAATAGAAGTAGAATTTGATCAATATGGAAAAATAGTTAATACTACAAATACACCACATATTATACAAAATAGCAATAATCAAATTGCAAGTTCATTTGCGAAAATTACAGGTGTTGATGTAGATGGCTTCCAAATAGATGTTGAAATAACAAATAATAAGCTATTAGACTTCAAGATAAATAATATAAGCACAAGTGTAAATTCACAAGGACAAAAATCAACAACACCAGTAAGAGATGCAAGGTATAAAATATCTGCAACAGAAGTGTCAGAAAATAAAAATCTAAACGTAGATAAAGAGGGAATAACAGATAGTAAAGGACAAGTAACAATATCAATGAATAAAGCATTAGCAGGTAAAACAATAAGATATACAATTACAGAAGTCAAAAAAACAGTAGGATATGAATGGTTAGATTGTGAAATAATAATAGAGTTACAATTTGATAATACTGGAAAAATAATTAATAATTCATGGCAATTTATACCTAATAGTAAAGGAAACAGTGCAAGTGGATTTACAACAATAACAAAAGTTCATATAAATAATTTTGAAGTTTACTTAGATATAGAAAATACACCAATAAAAGAATTAGGAATACATCTAGTTGCAAAAGATATGTATAGTGATGTACCTATAGATGGAGTAAAAGCAAATGCTTATTTAGCTGCAAATGATGTAGAAAATTATACTTTACAAAGTGATAAAAAATATGACTTTAGTGTTGTAAATAAAGATATGAAAGTAAACGATGAAAGCCACAAATATTTATATACAGGTGTAGATAGAGATGGAGATGGAAATGCAGATGTAGCTCAAGGAGAAGATTATTTATCAATGGGACAATATTTGGAAGGAACTAATGTACGTAGAACATTAAGAGTTATATTAAGAGATGTTCCAGCGCCATATCAATGGTATGTAAATAATTCAAGTTCAAGTCAATCTTATGCAATAGTAATTAATTTAACATTTGACGATGAAGGTAAAATTATAAATCAAGCATTACAAACAGGTAGAAATCAGTATATTGGTTATCAAGCAGATGAGAGATATGTAAGCGTAGATTCTACAGGATATGGATTAACAATAACACTAAGATTTTATCCAATGTTATATGTAAAAATGGAATCACAAGATATGTATACAGAACAAATACTAGATTCAAGAATAAATTTAAGTACATCAAGACATGCTGTGTCATGCTCTTATGCTGAAGATTATATAACTGAAGGATATGTAGGATATAAAAACTTATATGATGATAATTTAGGATATCCACATTCTATAGCAGGAGCTATATATGAAGTAAAAAGTAGTCATAGTTTTGTAAGAGCGGCAAGAGCTGAAAGAGCAAACACTACAAGAACATTTTATATGTATGAAGAAACAGAGCCAAGGCAATCTGAAGCATATTACCAAAGATATAGACCGAAAAAATATACATACTACAATAGTTCAATGATAGCTAAAATACAAGTTGAATACGATGATGTTGGAAAAATAAAAAATGCACAAGTACAACAATATATGTCTAGTAACAATATAACTGATAAGTATATTGATCTGGATTGGAATGATTATTACTTAACAATAAGAGTAAAATATGTTCCAACAACTAAGATTGTTGCTAAAGTTGTGGATAGAGTAACAAATTCACCAATAAGTAATATAAGGTTATATCCATTTAATGACGGAAAATCAAGATATCAATATTCTACATCTTCATATGAAACAACATCATATCAAGGAGACGCAGGATGGACATATTGGGGTGCTAACATTCAAGGAACAGGAAATCAATATACAATTGGTGTAGCATTTACAGGAAAAGCATATAATGGATATTTTGAACCAGGAAATGTATGTGTAGATATTGGATATGACAAAAATGGAAGGATAGATACAGCAAAGATAACTACGCAAAATATATTTAAAAATGCGCCGAATGCGACTGCAACGTGGAATGATACGACAGTATATGTAACTATAATAATGGAGAGAAAATTTAATCTGAAGATACTCAAAAAAGATTTATATGATGATAGTAAGAATTTAAATGTAGTATTTGAAATAGAATCGAATAAAAACGAATCAGCAAGATTAAATGCAAGGTCGACTACAACTATTGGTAGAATACATCCAGGAGAAACAGTAGAATACACTATTTCAGAAAAAACAGTGCTAGGTAGCGGATATAAACCATTACAAAATCTAAAAATGTATGTAGTATTTGATGTGGATGGAACAATTAATAGAGCATATGTGGATAATGCAAATAAAAGATACTTTGTAATGGGAGCAAGGGCTCCAGCACAAACTGGAATTAATGGAATTAACGTAACTGACTTAGAAATAGTAATAAAAAATGCACCAACTTTAGGAGTAAGTTTGCAATTATCAGATGAATTTTATAAGAATGTTAAATTGCCAGATGCATCATTTACATTAGAAAATGATAAAGGAGAAAAAGCATCAGGAAGTTTAGTAACAAATGCAAATGGTACATTCTCAACTATTGTAGGTGAAGCATACGGATCTCAAACAATAAAATATACATTAAACCAAACAAGTACAGTAAATGGATATCATACTAATAATACAGTAATGGAATTTGAAGTAACGTATAATGCAACTGGATTTATAGAGAACTATAGTGTTACAAAAGGAACAGGTGTACTTACTATTAAACCAAATGTATACATAGGAGGTAAAAGCATAGTACTGGAAGTTGTAAATAAACCTAAAGATATCAATATTGGAATAATAAACAAAGATGCAATTACAAAAGAAGGAATAAATGATGTAACATATAGAGTAACCTCAAAAGAAGTAAATACAAGTGCTAGTTCACCTACAACGACAACTCATGATTATACAACAGCAAGTAATATTAGTGGAAAAGGAACAGTTGCTGGCGAAGTAGATGAAGTAAAAACTTCATCACAAATAAGAACTGTAGAGTATACTATATCTGAAATAAATATACCAAATACGTATAGAAAAATTAATGATGTAGTAATGGAAGTTTTATATAATGAAGATGGAAGCATAAAAACATACAATGTAGTTTCTAATCCAAGTAATGTAGGTATAAAAGTATATATAAAGAATTCTAGTATAACAACATTAAACGGATTATTAACACATATTAGACTAGAAATAGAAAATGATAATAGGTATGACTTAATAATAAAAGATGAAGATATTCATTATCAAGGACTTGGAATAGAAGGAACAAAATATGATGTTATTATAGATGGAACTAAATATACTACAACAACGAATTCAAGTGGAATAGCTGGATTGTATAACATAGATGGCTCAGGAGATATTACAATAAATATTGCTGAAAATACTATTGGAAGCGGATATAGATCAGATATTACAAACAAAGAAGAAATACAAATAGAAAAAGGAACAAGTGTATATAGTTTACAATTAAAATCAACAACTAATGGATATAGCAGTCCTACACAAGCAACTACAACTAAAGCAACAATAGTAGTAAATGAAACACAAGGAACTATAACAGTAACATTTAAAAATGAAACTAAATTTGAATTAACAATGTTGAAAACTGATTATTTAACTGGAGTTCTTTTAAAAGACGTAACATTTGAAATTACTTCACAAGAATATGATGATAAAGGAAATACAGTAGGTCAACCAACTACAATTACAACAAAAGGACAAGATGATACTACAGATGAAAATGGAAAATTGTATTTTGATTTAGGCAAAACTGAACAAAGTAAAATATATGAATATACATTTGAAGAAAAAAATACTCCAGCAGGATATTTTGATTTAGCACCAGTAAAAGTTACATTAAAATTTGATACGTATGGACAAATACAAAGTATAACAGATTACTCAGCATATGCAGAAGTAACTACAGATAGTGCAAATAAAAATGGAATGGTAGTTATAATTGGTAATAACCCAATACCACAACCTGAACCTGGAGGATCTGGTGGAACTACAGGGCCAGGTGGAACTACAGGGCCAGGTGGAACTACAGGACCTGGTGGATCTACA
>CANQTJ010000013.1 GCA_947626705.1 uncultured Clostridia bacterium
TAAGAGAGGTAAATAAAATGAAATTATTAATGCATACTTGTTGTGCACCTTGTAGTGTATATTGTATAGATAGTCTAAGAAATGAAGGAATAGAACCAACTGTATATTGGTATAACCCTAATATACACCCATATATGGAATATAAAGCTAGAAGAGATACTTTAAAAGAATATACAAAAAGTATAGGAGTAGAAGCAATATTTGAAGAAGAGTATGGGTTAGATAAATTTTGCAAAAATGTGATAACTGATTTAAATAATAGATGCTCAAACTATTGCTATAAAGTTCGTTTAGAACAGACAGCAAGATATGCAAAAGAAAATGGATTTGATACTATTACAACAACTCTTTTTGTTAGCCCATATCAAAAACATGATATATTGAAAAAATTATGTGAAAACATTGCAAAAGAGTATAGACTTGAATTTTTGTATAGAGATTTTAGAGTTGGATTTAGAGAAGGACAAACTAAAGCTAGGGAGTTAGGATTATATATGCAAAAGTATTGTGGATGTATATTTTCTGAGGAGGAAAGATATTTACGACACAATAAAAAATAATACTGCCATTTCAAGGAGTTCAGAGATTTTAAAAATATAGGAGAAATCAATTTATTGACACGCAAATTTTATAAAAAATTAATTTAAAGGAAGATAAGAATTGAATAAATTATTACTAGTCATTAATGTACAAGCAGATTTTATATTTCTAAAAGTAACTTTAGATTTGCTTCGGCAATGTATTTGGAAGAGACGTTAAGGAAAATAGATAATATGCCACAATCAAATTTCGATGAAATTGTTAATAAATAGTTATTACAAGGAGGAATAAACAAAAAATATGATTGAATATGAAAAATTATACAATGACGTAAAAAATAAATTATCAGAAAAAAGATTTAAACATTCAGAAGGTGTAGTTAAAAGAGCAGTAGAATATGCACAAATATATAATATTGATATAAACACAGTAAAACTAACTGCAATAGCTCATGACATTGCAAAAGAATTAACACCAGAAGAAATAAAACAATATATCCATAAATATAATATAGTGTTAGACGATATTGAAAAAATTAGTAAACAATTAATTCATGCAAAAATAGGAGCATATATCTGTAAAAACGAATATAATTTTACAGATGATATGGTTAATGCAATAAAATATCATACAACTGGGAGAGAAAATATGAGTACATTAGAAAAGATAATTTATTTAGCAGATGCAACAGAAGAAAATAGAAAGTATTGTTCAAGCTATTATGTAGATATAATAAAAAAAGATATTAATCAAGGTATAGTTGAAATATGTAAATGGGTAATTAATAAATTATTACAAGACAATGAGGTTATTCATATTAACAGTATTAATTGCTACAATTATTATACTAAACAAAAATAAAATAGAGGTATATGAGAAATATGATAAAAAAAGAAAATAAAATTTATGTTTTTTCTGAAGAAAAAAGTAAAGGGATTTTAAAGTTCCCTGAGTATAATATAGAAACAATTGCATATTTAGGAAAAAATGGTATAACGAACAAAAAAAAAGAAGGTGATGGCAAAACACCTACAGGCACTTTTGAATTAGGAATTATATTAGGTATTTTTCCAAAAAAAGATGTTGCAAAATTAACAAAGTTAGAATACAATCAAATAAATAAAAATATGTATTGGATTGATGATATAAAGTCAAAACATTATAATAAATTAGTAGATGTAACAAAAATAAAAAAAGATTGGAAATCAGCAGAACATTTAATAGAATATCCAGAGCAATACGAATTTTTAGTTGAAATAAAGACTAATCCAAATAATATATCAGGAAATGGAAGTGCAATATTTTTGCATTGTACTAATAATAAACCAACTGAAGGTTGTATAGCTATAGATAAAAGCATTATGAAAGAAATAATACAAAAAATAAATAAAAAAACAAAAATTGAAATAAGATAGATAAGGAGAAATGTGTTAAGAGATAACATAAGACAACGAAAATGAAAAAAATAAATAAAAACGATATAATATTATTAATAAGTCTATTTACAATAACGTGTTTAATATTTATACCATTTTTAACAGGACACTATGCAACAGATACATATAATATATCAAATGTAGGATACGAAAATTATGCAATAAAATGGTCACTAAAAGATGGTAGAATAATTATGGCACTAATAGGATTAATAGCAAATAAGATAAATATTTCAATTGAATTATATGTATTTATAACATTAGTAATCGCATTATTAATATCAAATATAACAGTAATGACTTTAAACAAAATAATAAAAAAATATAAACAACCAACAGACATTTTTCAAAAAATTATTTTAATAAGTATATGCTATATAACAATATTTAATTTTATGTATTTAGAGGATATGTATTTTGTTGAAAATATAGTAATGTCTTTAAGTATACTTTTATATTTAAAGTCGGCAGATATAATAGTAGAGAGAAAAAAACATTACATTATAAAAAGCCTTATATTAGTTTCTATAGGTATAATATCTTATCAAGGAACTATAGGTATGTATTTTTCATTTATAATATTATTTACAATATTAAAAAATAAAAATAATATAAAACCAATAGTAGAAGATTTAATAAAAAGTGTAATTATAGCATTAATACCTATATCTTTAAATTTTATAATGGTAAAAATGATAATAAACACAAATAATATAAATGGAATAAGATTTAGAGAAAATATAGAGATATTAAATAATATAATAACAATATTAGTAACACTTCCAGATATATTACAAGAAACATGCAATTTATTTCCAAGAAATATATTGTTATTATATATACTAATATTGACACTAATAATACTAGCATATAGATTGAAAAATTTAAAAGAAAAAAATAATAGTATAATATATAAATACATATTAATAACTATTATAATAATATTAAGTAGTTGTACAACCTATATACTAACATTAACTAGTTTTTATACAGGTAGACTTAGAAATGCATTAGGGGCATTAATAGGATTAATATTCATATTTATATATACAGAAACAAGTATTTTACAAAAAAAAGGAATATTAAATTTAATAACTATGATAACTTTAATATCATTTTTTTTAATAAATATTTTTAATTATGAAAGTATAATGTTACAACATAAAAAAGTAAATAAATTAGAGAAACAAGAAGTAGAAGATATAGAACAGTATATAAAAAATTATGAAGAAAGTACTGGAATAAAAGTTACAAAGATAGCAAAAGTACCAATATATAATAATAAAGATAAAGTATATTTTCCAAACACAAAAAACAAAACATCTTTTACACATGATGCGTTAAAAACAAGTTGGGCAGCAGATGGAGCCATAAATTTTTATACGAAGAGAAATTTAGAAAATATTATAATTACAAATGAACAAAAAAATAAATATTTAGAAACAAATAATGAAGAATTAGATTATAAATGTATAGAAGATATATTATTTATAAATGTGTATTATTTTTAATATGCAATTAACATATATTTCTTAATTCTGCGAATATATGAGATAGAGATAAATTATGCGAAGCTAATCAATTGTGCTAAAGGTGAATTTTAAGAGAATAAAGAATTAAACAGTAACTATAGATAGAGTAGTAAATAATGAAAGGAATTATATAAAATGAAAAAAGTAGTAATAATAGGAGCAGGACCAGCAGGATTAACAGCTGCTAATGAATTATTAAAATCTAAAGAGTATGAAGTAACAATATTAGAGGAAACAAATGAGATTGGTGGAATATCAAGAACAGTTAAGTATAATGGAAATAGAATGGATATAGGAGGACATAGATTTTTTTCAAAAGATGAAAGGATTTTAAAATATTGGAATGATATAATGCCTATACAAGGCCAAAAAGCTTATGATGACAAAAAACTTGGAAGAGAAAAAAAATTAGAAAAAAATGGGCCAGATCCTGAAAAAGAAGATAATGTAATGCTAATTAGAAATAGAGTATCAAGAATATATTATTTGAAAAAATTTTTTGATTATCCAATAACTATGAAAAAAGAAACTTTTACAAATATGGGAATTAAGAGAACAATAAAATCTGGATTTAGTTATCTAAAATCTACAATTGTAAAAAAAGAAGAAAATTCATTAGAAAACTTTTATATAAATAGATTTGGAAAAGTACTATATAGTATGTTTTTTGAAAAATATACTGAAAAAGTATGGGGAAGACATCCAAGCAAGATATCAGCAGACTGGGGAGCACAGAGGGTCAAAGGAGTATCAATAACAGCAGTTATAAAAGATATGTTCTCAAAAAAATTTGGAAAAAAAGACAATAAAAATGTAGAAACATCACTAATAGAAGAATTTTGGTATCCTAAATTAGGACCTGGACAGTTATGGGAAAGATTAGCTAATATTGTAGAAGAAAATGGTGGAAAAATATTAAAAAATCATAAAGTAAAAAATTTAAATATAAAAGATGATAAAATTGTTTCTGTTGAATGTGAAGTAAATGGACAAACAGAAGAAATAAGTGCAGATATATTTATATCATCTATGCCATTAAAAGATTTAGTATGCGGACTAAAAGGACAAGATGTACCACAAGATATCTTAAAAATTGCACAGGGATTGCCATATAGAGATTTTATGACAGTTGGACTTCTAGTTAATAAATTAAAAATAAAAAATGAAACTAATATAAAGACATTATCAAATATAGTTCCAGATTGTTGGATATATATTCAAGAAGATGATGTAAAATTAGGCAGAATACAAATATTTAATAATTGGTCACCATATCTAGTAGAAAAACCAGAAGAAACAGTATGGATAGGATTAGAATATTTTGCAAATGAAAATGATGAATATTGGAATATGAAAGATAAAGAATTTATAAATTTTGCAATAAACGAACTACAAAGTATAGGAATAATAGATAAAGAAGATGTATTAGATTCACATAGAGAAAAGGTAAAGAAAGCGTATCCAGCATATTTTGATACATATTCTCAAATTGATACATTAATACAATATATAAATAAATATCAGAATTTATACTGTATTGGAAGAAATGGACAACATAGATATAATAATATGGATCACTCAATGTTAACAGCAATAGAAGCGGTAAACAATATTAAAAATAATATAGTGAATAAAGATAATATATGGAATGTTAATGTAGAAAATGAGTATCATGAAAAAAGGAGTTAAATATTGAATAGTAAAAGTTATAAAAAAATATTAATATCAATAATAATATTAGCTTTTATAGTTAGACTGATATATATAATAAATACCCCATATACCAAAAGACAACATGATTTAGACTTAACATATATGTTAACAATATATAAAACAGGACACTTACCAGAAAGTAATGAAGGCCAGTATTATCATCCACCTTTAAATCAATTAATTGGTGCTATGTTTGTAAAAATAGAAAGTATTTTTAAGCCAGATATAACAGTAAAAATTATAGGAGAGAGTTTACAAGTTTTAGCTTTAATATATTCAATGATATTGGTATTTATTATTTATAATATAGTTAAACAATTAAAATTAAAAGAAAGATATATAATATATACTATGCTTATTACAGCATTTCATCCTACATTAATAATATTCTCAGGAAGTATAAATAATGACAATCTTTGTTTGCTATTAATTATGTGGAGCATATTAAGACTTATAAAATGGTATAAAAAATCTGATATAAAAAATACTATATTTTTAGCGCTTACAACAGGTTTAGCAGTAATGACAAAAACAAATGGGGCAATTTTATCAATTCCAATAATATATACTTTCCTATTAAAACTATATAGAGAAATAAAAAAATCAACAAATAAAATAAATACAATTAAAAAATATATATCTATGCTTTTAATATTTGCGATAATATCATTACCTATTGGATTATGGTATCATGTAAGAAACTATATATTATTTAATCAACCAATTTTATATATTTTAGATGTAAAAGATAAAGAAATATATGTAGGAAATTATAGTATATTAGAAAGATTATTACCATTTTCAAACCAAATTTTTCAAATGTATTGTCATCCATTTGAAGATTATAACATACCAACGTATTTATTAAAATGCTCATTATATGGAGAGTATACATGGAAATCAGGAGGAATAATAAATATATATTATGCAATATCAATAATATTAAATGTTATTTTTAATATAATTGCACTATATTGTATAATAAAAAATATTATTACTAAGAATAAAAGAAATAGAGTATGGAAAAATATTTTATTTTTATTAGGATTTACAAATATAATTACATTTTTAGGAATGAATTTTAAATTACAATATGGTTGTAGTATGGATTTTTAGATATGTAGTGCCAATAATTTTTATACAAGCAGTATTTATATGTTTCGAATTAGAAAATATAATGAGAAAAAATAAAAAAATAGGAGAAATAATTTTTACTACCATATTTGAAATTACATTATTCTTACTGGCACTTTCAGATATAATTATATTATTTTATTAATTAAGCAGAAAATACTCTGATAAAAAAGCTATAATGACACATAAATTTAAGAAAGGAAGATATTAAAATGGAAAAGTTAGTGTTAATAGATGGGAATAGTATAATGAATAGAGCATTTTATGGAATAATGGGTAGTAAAGCGCTAACAACCAAAGATGGAAAATATACAAATGCAATATATGGATTTTTATCTATATTATTTAAAATTTTAGAAGATGAAAAACCAGAATACTTAGGAGTTTCCTTCGATTTAAAAGGCCCAACGCAAAGACATAAATTATACGATGAATACAAAGCAAATAGAAAAGGAATGCCAAATGAACTAGCTGAACAAATGCCAATTATAAAACAGATACTATCAGCAATGAATATAGATATAATTGAAAAAGAAGGATATGAAGGTGATGACATAATTGGAACATTATCAAGATATGGAGAAAATAAAGGACTAGAAGTAATAATACTTTCAGGAGATAGAGATACCTTTCAACTAGCAACAGACAATGTAAAAATACACATACCAAGAACAAAAGCTGGAAAAACAGAAACAGAAATTTTTGATAGAAAAAAAGTAAAAGAGGTTTATGGAATAGAACCAAAACAATTAATAGAAGTAAAAGGACTACAAGGTGATACATCAGATAATATACCAGGAGTACCTGGAATTGGAGAGAAAACAGCCCTATCATTAATCCAAAAATATGAAACAATAGATAATTTATATAAAATGTTAGAAACAGGAGAGGCAGAATTAAAGGGAAAACAAAAACAAAATATAGAACAGAATAAAGAGTTAGCATATATATCAAGAACTTTAGGAGAAATAAATTTACAAGTACCAATACAAGATACTTTGGAAGAACTAAAAATAGAAGAATGGGACAAGCAAAAAGTATTAGAACTATTTAAAGAGTTAAACTTTAAAAGATATATAGAAAGATTTAATTTACAAAATGAAAACGAAATATCAAATTCATTAGAAAATAATAAGAATATAGAAAATTTATATACCATAAAAACAAAATCTATGGAAGAATTAACAAATATTATATTAGAACAAAAAGAAATCATTTTTTATATAAATACTGTAAAAGATGAAGCACAACAAAAAATAATAAAAGAAAAAATTATAGGAATAGGAATATATAATAAAAAAGATAAAGAAGCGTATTATATAGATTTTCTACAAGATAATATAAAACAAGATATAAAAATACTATTAGAAAATAAAGAAATATCAAAAATAGGAATAGATTTAGGTAGAACATATATATTATTAAAACAAGAAGGAATTAATTTAAAAGGAATAAAATTTGATATAGCAATAGCTTCTTATATATTAAATCCTACAAATAATAAATTAAAAATAGAAAATTTAGCAGAGCAATATTTAGAAATAGATGTTAATGAATATTTAAAAGAAAATGAAAATAGACAAGGAGAACAAATTAATTTATTTGATGAAATAAATGAAAATAAAAAAGTAGAGGAAAATAAAATAGATGAAAAAAAATACACATTTTATTCATATATAATATACAAAATACAAGAAATTACACAAAAAAAATTAGAAGAAATAAACGCAATAGAATTATTTAATAATATAGATATGCCAACAGTAACAGTATTAGCAGATATGCAATGGAATGGAATGTATGCAGATGAAGAAGAACTTAATGAATTCGGAAATAAATTAAAAGAACAATTAGAAATAAAAACAAAATTAATATATGAAATGGCAGGGGAAGAATTTAATATAAATTCAACAAAGCAACTTGGAGAAATATTATTTGAGAAAATGAAGTTGCCTATTGTAAAGAAAACAAAAAATGGATATTCAACAGATGTAGATGTATTAGAAAAATTAAAATCAGAAAACCCAATAATTTCAGAAATATTAGATTACAGACAATTAATGAAACTTAATTCAACTTATGTAGAAGGATTAAAACAATATATCAATCCAGAAACAAAAAGAATACATTCATTTTTCCACCAAACAATAACAGCAACAGGAAGAATAAGCTCAACAGAACCAAATTTGCAAAATATTCCAACAAGATTTGAATTAGGGAAACAAGTAAGAAAAATATTTAAACCAGAAAAAGGAAAAATATATATAGATGCAGATTATTCACAAATAGAATTAAGAGTATTAGCACATATATCTGAAGATGAACATATTGTAAAAGCATTTAAAGAAAATCAAGATATCCATAAACAAGCAGCATCAAAAGTATTTAAAACACCTATAGATGAGGTAACAAAAGAACAAAGAAGTAATGCAAAAGCAGTAAATTTTGGTATAGTATATGGTATTAGTGATTTTGGTTTAGCAGAGCAATTAGGAATATCAAAAAAACAAGCAAAAAAATATATAGATGAATATTTAACAGAATATCAAGGCATAAAAGATTTTATGGAAAATATAACAGAAAAAGCAAAAGACATAGGATATGTAGAAACATTATTTAATAGAAGAAGATATATACCAGAATTAAAATCAAATAACTATATGGTAAGACAATTTGGAGCAAGAGTAGCGATGAATACACCTATACAAGGAACAGCAGCTGATATAATGAAAATAGCTATGATAAATGTGTATAATCAATTAATAAAAAGAAACTTAAATTCAAAAATTGTTTTGCAAGTACATGACGAAATGATGATAGAAGCTCCAATAGAAGAAGCAGAAGAAGTAAAAGAAATAATAAAAACAGAGATGGAAAATGCAGTTAGCTTAAAAGTACCATTAATAGCAGATGTTTCAGAAGCATATAATTGGTATGACTGCAAATAAAATGCTAAATTCACATCTAGTAAATTTTCTCTAAGAATGTTGATATATTAATATTTATTGTAAAAAATAAATAGTCTAATTAGGAAGGAGTAGTTTAAAATAGTTACTATAAAGAAAAAAACAATAGCAATTTTATTAGTAATATTAATAATATGTATATCAGTAATAGCAATTATAGATATTCCTAATATAATACAAAATATAATTTATAAAAAACAATATACAGAATATGTATCAGAATATTCTTTAGAATATAATATAGATGAAAACTTAATTTATGCAGTTATTAAAGCAGAAAGTAACTTTAATCCAAATGCAAAGTCAAGTAAAAATGCAATAGGATTAATGCAAATAATGGAAAGTACAGCAAAAGACGTTTTATTAAAATTAAATTTACAAATACCAGATGAAGAAATAGAATATAAATTGAAAGATGCAGAATTAAACATAAATTTAGGAACAAAATATTTATCAATATTAATAGATAAATATAAGAATATAGAAGTAGCTGTAACTGCATATAATGCAGGAACTGGAACTGTTGATAATTGGATTGAAAAAGGAATAATAAAATCAGATGGTTCTGATATAGAGAATATTCCATATAAAGAAACTAATAATTATGTTAGGAAAATTTTAAGAGATTATAAGATTTATGGAAATTTATCATAAAATAAAAAAGTACTAGACAAATAAATAAAAATGCAATAAAATAGTAATAAATAAAAATGAGGAGAAAAAATATGATATTTGAACTATTTATTTTTACTATACTTGCATTTGCTTTATTTGTTTATATTTTTTTTAAAATGATACAGAAAAATGATACAAGTTATATAACAATACTAATAATACAAGCATTAGCAATATCTTTAAATTTCATAGAAGTAATTACTAAAAAAAATCTAACAATAACATTTAATTTAATAAAATATATATTTGGAATAATAATACCAATATCAATTTTAATTATAGAAAAAAAAGGAATACCATTAATACAAATATTAAATACATCAAAAGCACAAATATACCTAAAATTAGGAAATAATAAAAAAGCAAAAGAGCAATTAATAAATTTAGTAACCAAAAGACCAGAAAATTATATGGGACATAAAATGTTAGCAGAAATATATGAGTTAGAAGGCGGAATGAGAAAAGCAATAGATGAATATGTACAAGCAATAGATATAAATAAAAAGGATTATAGTTCATATTATAAAGTAGCTGAATTATTAAATAACTTAGATAAAACTGATGAAGCATCAGAAATGTTAACAAATTTACTAAACAAAAAGCCAGATTATTATAAGGCAACTGAGCTCTTAGGAGATATATTATTATCAAAAGAAATGTATAAAGAAGCAGTAAACGTATATCAAGATGCACTAAAATTTAATCCATTAAGTTTTGAATTAAATTATAATTTAGGAATAGCATACACAATGCTAAATGATTTCCAAAATGCAAAAATATGCTATGAAAAATCAGCAGAAATAAATTCACTTGTATATAATTCAAAGTACTCACTTGCAGAAATAGCATTAATATATAAAGAATTAGAAAATGCAGAAAAATATTTTTTACAAGCTGTAGAAGATGATGAATTGTCAGCTGATAGTTACTTTGAATTAGCCAAAATATCTATGATAAAAAGAAACAAAGAAAGTGCAATACAATATGCTAACATAGCTATAGATATAGATTCATCAAAAATTGTTCCGAAAATAAAAAAAGAAACAATTTTTATACCAATAATGTCAAAAATATCTATACCATTTAATATAGAAGAAAAAGAAGACACGAAAACTAATCTTCAAATGAAAGAACTAAGAGCCAAAAAACACTTAGAAGAAATGTCAGAAAAAACTAGAAATTTAAGTTACGATGATATAAAATTTTTAAGAAAAAATTTATCAGGAAAAAGTAAAAAAATTATACAACAAAAACAAAATGAAAATCAAAAAGAAATTGAATAAAACAATAATTAACTCATAAAATGACAAAAACTAAATATAATAAAAGCAGAAGAAAAAAGGAGGAGTTTTATGAGTAGAAATTTTACTATAATTGGTGGAGATTTAAGAATAATTAAGTTATCTAAAATATTAGCAAATGATGGAAATAAGATTTTTACGTATGGAATAGAAAAACAGCAAGAATTAAAAGAAAATAAAAATATAATATTTTGTGATAATTTACAAACAGCAGTAAGCAGTTCAAACATTATTATAGGGCCAATACCATTTTCAAGTAATGGAAAAGAAATAAATACGCCATTTAGTGATAAAAAAATACGAATTGAAGAAATAATAAATAATATAGAAAATAAAATCTTAATAGCAGGAAGTATAAATAATGACATTTATAAATTAACAGAAGATAAACAAATAAAAATAATAGATATTATGCAAAGAGAGGAATTAGCAATATTAAATGCAATATCAACAGCAGAGGGGACAATAGAAATTATAATAAAAAACACTAATAAAATAATACATGGAAGTAAAATATTAATATTAGGATTTGGAAGAATAGCAAAAGTATTAGCAAAAAAATTACAAGGCTTATCAGTAGAAGTAACCTGTGCAGCTAGAAAAGAAGAAGATATGGCATGGATAAAAACTTATGGATATATAGGAACAAATATTAACCAAATTGGAAATAATTTAGCAGAATATGATGTAATTATAAACACAGTACCACAAATAATTTTAACAAAAGAAAAATTAAATTATATAAAAGAAGATACTTTATTAATAGACTTAGCATCTAAACCAGGAGGAATAGATCAAGATGCAGTAAAAGAAAAAAATTTACAATTAATATGGGCATTAGCACTACCGGGAAAAGTTGCACCAGTTACAACAGCAGAGTTTATAAAAGATACAATATATAATATATTAAAAGAAGAAAATCAAACAATATAAACAATATATTAGAAGGGAATGATAATAAAATGAATGAAGTTTTACAAGCACTAATTTTAGGAATAGTTCAAGGGCTAACAGAATTATTACCAATTTCTAGTTCAGCACACTTAAATTTAATCCCATGGATATTTAACTGGGAAATACCAGAAAGTTTTGACGTTGCTTTACATTTTGGAACATTATTAGCAATAGTAATATTTTTCTTTAAAGACTGGTTAAAATTGATAGAAGGTGGATATAAACAAGTTGTAAAAAAACAGAAAAGTTTTGAAGGAAAAATGTTTTGGTATTTAGTAATAGCAACAATACCAGGAGGAGCAATAGGATTCCTTTTAGACCACTTTGTAGGAGATAGTTTAGGTAAATTTCCTTTATTAATAGCAATGGCATTAATAATAATGGGAATTATATTATACATAGTGGATAAAAAGTCTGCTGTAACTACAGATTTTGAACACATGACATTTAAACAAACATTTTTAATAGGATTTTCTCAAGCATTAGCGTTTATACCAGGAGTTTCCCGTTCTGGTATAACAATGACTACTGGAAGATTAATGGGAGTAGATAGAGAATCAACAGCAAAATATACATTTTTACTATCAACACCAATTGTACTAGGGGCTACACTTTATAAATTTAAAGATTTTGTATTAAATATGCCATTTTTTATAGGAGTTTTAGCAAGTTTTATAGTTGGTATAATTGTTATTAAATTTTTACTAAATTATTTAAAAAAGGGAAGCTTTAAAGTGTTTGCTATATATAGAGTTATATTAGGATTAGTTATAATTGCTATATATATGGCAAGGTTATAAAATTTTATACATCATTGATTTTTAATAGTAGTATTATTAAAAAGAAAAGAGAATAAATTATGAAAAAGAAAAAATTGAATATATTAATTATAATAGTATCATTATTAATATTAATTATTTCATTAATATACATAAGAAAAAATATACTTATTTCAAATAGAAAAATATCTGCTGAAGAAGAAAATAATATAGATAAATTTGAAATAAGCAAAATAGATGAAAATAATATATTGATAGTAATACAAAGAGCTAATGGTATAAATAAAATAGAAAGACCAGATGGAAAAGAAATAATAGCTAATAATAATAAAGAAATAGCAATAGATTATGAAGTTGAAAGAGATAAAAAATACACAATAAAGATTACTGATAGTAATGGAAATGAAACAGAAGAAACTATATATGCACCATCATATCATATAGAAATGACCAAAAATAAAGTAGATTTAGTTTTAGAAGAATTTAGAAATAAATTAGAAAGCACACTATTAAGCAAAAATATTGCAACAAATTTTGTAACGTTTGGAATAGGACAAGAAAGTCATATAGAAACAGAAACAACTGATATGCAAACAGTATTTAATTCATGGACTAAATTTGGAGATGGAAACTGGGGATATGATAGTAACAACAAATGGATATACAATACTAAAAATTCTGAAACTATGACAGGGTATTATGATCCTAATGGAGAGTACAATGATATAGACTTAGAATTTGAAGCAAGAACAACTGATGCTGACGATGATATGATTGGAGCTATGATTAGATTTAATAAAAATGGAACAAATTATAATTCTTATTTATTTTTACTTGATAGACATGATAATGGAGGAGGAATTATAAACGGTGCATACAATGGAATTAATAAAATAATAAATCAAAATTTAGTAAATCAAAATAATATTACAAAGCTTAATGTTAATGCAGGATTAAGGTGGACAAGAAATGCATGGCAAAAATATAAATTTAAAGTACAAAATAATAAAATAGAAGCATTTATAGATGGTGCATTGGTAGCATCGACAACAGATAACAATATAGAAAAAGGAACTTATGGATTTTTATCATATAGTCAAGCTTATACTTATTTTAGAAACATAGTTTTATACACAAATAAAGAAAATACACTAGAAGATATTATGAATTCTATAGAGTGGAATGAAGATGAAAAAAATATGATAATAAGATTTAATAATGAGGATGAGCCTTTATTAGACGATGAAGGTATTAAAGATAAGTTTACAAGATATAATATACATTATATGGGCGTTGGAAGTGATACTAATAAAGACAGAATAGAGAACTTTTTAGAATATCTTGAAAAGAAAGGAAATTTTATTCAAGGGACTTTAGAAGATGAAGAAATATATGAAAGTATAGCAAGTTATATAGAAAAAGTAGTTAAACAAGATTAATAATTTTTAATAGTATATAAAGTAAAAAAAATAGAAGCAATAATTTATAAAAAATATTACTTCTATTTTATTTATATTATAAAAACATTTTAATTGTATAAATATGAAGTTAATTTATTTCATTTCTTTATTAATTATAAAATATCTAATACCTAAAATAATAGTAACAACTAGAATCAATGCAATAGTACCCAACAAAATAGTTTTTCCAGTATTAGGTAAAACAGCAGGTAAAGGCTCAGTAAGTTTTAATTTTGGAGTAATATCAGAAGTTTTTGATTCTGTTTCATCTGAAGTATTAGTATAAGATAAATCAACTTTAGTATTAGTATCTAAAATTTTACCAACAATGCCTTCATCATAATCATTTTTTAACTTCAATTTATATTGAACAATTGCAGTTTCACCAGATTTTAATTCTGGAATAGTCCACGTTATAGAGTTATTAGATTTGTCTATCTGTGCGGAAATATTACCAATATTTGCTTTAGAAACATAAGCAAAATCAAAGTTATCTACAATTTCTTTAGGAAAATAATCTACAATAGTAATATCTTTTATAGACTGAGAAATAGGTAATAAATCTTTATAAATAGACTCTTTAATAGTTTTTTCAATCTTATCATCAGTTACATAATAAAATTTACCAATAGTAGGAGATGTAGTAGTTCCAAAAACTTCTTTTATAATTTCATCATAAGTTTTTTCGGTAGGTGATGCAGTAGCACTACCATCTGAAATACCTGTTAACATTGTAATTACATTATCAGACACACTTGATAAAGATTGTAATTCAGCTTTAGTTTTAGAAATAACATCATCTGAATAATAATTTTTATCATAATTAAGAGCAACATTTGGAACACCATCTGATAAAATTATAACATATTTATGTGATTTATCAGTTTCGTCTGTAAACTGTTGTTTAGCTAAGTTAATACCAGCGCTTAAATCTGTTCTAGGACCATCATATTGTATATTAGAAACAGAAGATAATAAACTTTTTGAATCATTTGTTAAATTAGATATTATCTTTGCATCTTCTAGTGTACCTTCTTTTGAAACATCAACATTTGTAGAGAAACTTACAATTCCAATTTTTAATTTAGTATTATCTTCTAAAAGATTAGTAATTAAATTTTTAGCAGAATCAATAACTAAATCCTGTCTAGTCTTACTACCTGAAACTGTTTCAAGCATACTTTTTGAATTATCAATGACCAACATAATTTCTCCAGTTGGTTTCAAATCTTCTTCATTATTAACAACTTTTAATTGAAGAGTAACTTCCTTATTTGTTAAATCTTTTGAATAAAGTTTTTTCTCAAATGAAGAACTAGAACCAAATTCTATAGAGCATATAGGCTCTTCTACAACTGACATTGTTACATTACTATATGACGCATTAGAAATATTGGTAATTAAAGTTATTAATAAAAATATTATTAATAAAATATTAATTTTTAATTTTTTCATAGTTTTCTCCTTTTTTATATTATTTTTTTCATATAAATATATTTTATTATAAAATATTATAAAAATCAACTATTTTTTTATTTTTTAATATACTTATTATCATAAAAGGACAACTTTTAATTTTGAAAAAAACAAAATTAAAAAAATTTTATATTGACACAAAGAAAATTTATTAGTAAAATAATTTTGTATAATAAATATAAAAAATATATTATATAAAATTTATACTGTTTATTACAGTAAGAAAAGCAAAGGATAAAAAAATGAAAGATAAAAATAAAGGAATTACATTAATATCATTTATATTTATAATAATAGCAATAATATTAATTATAACTATAATATTTTCATCAACATATTTAAAAAAATTATATATAAAAATAGATTTAATGTATAAAGTAGCAACAAATAAAATAGATATAAATAGAGAAATAAATGAAAATGAAAAATTAATAGGAGTTACTGATGTATCAGGAGAAGGAATTATAATTAATATATTAGACGGAAAAGACTTAATACATCAAGAAGACTTAATTATTCTTATTGATGAATTAAAAAACTCTGGAAGTCAAGCTATTTCTATAAATGAACAAAGGATAACAAATTCAACATATTTATACTGTGATGGTACAGTTATATTAATAGATGGAGTAAAAATTGGAAATCCATTTACAATAAAAGCAATTGGAGATGCTGAAACAATTTATGGAGCACTTACACGAAATAAAGGATATTTAGAAACATTAAAAAAAGATGGAATAGAAATTAATGTAGAAAAAAATGATAATGTAAGTATTGCAAAAACAAATAAAGAACAATCTTATGATTATCAAAATAAAAATGAAATACAAAAATTATATTTATTAAATCAACTTTCAGGAAAAAGCGATATAATAGGAAGTGGAGTTGAAATTTTAATTGAAGAAAATGCTTCAAAATTAACAGCATTAAGTTTTTTGCAAATAGTAAACGATTTAAATTCAGCAGGAGTAGAAGCAATATCAATAAATGGTGAAAGAATAACAACAATGACAGATATGATGGATATTAGTAATACTTATGTATTAATAAATAGTATTCCTATAAAAGGACCATTTATTATAGATGCAATAGGAGATAAAGAAAAAATTATAGAAGTATTAAATTACAATAATTCATATATATCTAAAATAAGAGGTAAAGGAGATAACGTAGATATTTTTAATGTTAAAAATATAAAAATTGAAAAATACGTGCAGAAAAAAGACCAAAATAAAATGTTGGTTAACTATCTTAAATAAAATTTTTTATAATACTTGTCAAATAATAAAAATTGTGCTAATATAATAAATGACTTTGAAAAGAGTCATTTATATATAGGGGTATAGTGTTAATGGTAGCACATCGGTCTCCAAAACCGCCTGTGTGGGTTCGAATCCTACTACCCCTGCCAAGTATAAAAACCATACAAATATTGAAAAATCAATGTTTTGTATGGTTTTCCTTTATCAAATTAATGCAATAGTAATGAAAAAGCCTTTATTAAGGCTCTATTTGAATAATTGCGAATGTGTACCAATTCCAATTAATAACAATATTAATTTATCATCAAATTTTTGATATTCCAATAATATATCATTTTGTATATGACATTCCCAAATTCCGTTTGCTTTTTGGATTTAATAAATGATTTTTATATTTTTCTGGCAATACTTCATTATTGGATAATATTTCAATTACTTTGTTAAATTCTTCTTGATTAAATTTAGGATTATTTTTAATTCTTAAATATTGTTTTTTGAATGTATTAATAAATTTTATTTGATATTTACTATTCTTCATCTAAAGCCTCCATTAATTCTTCTACACTACTATAACTTGGATATTTTTCTGGGTGTTTCATTATCACTTCGGCTTCTTTTAATGCTTCTTTCATCTCATCACTAAAATTATTTACACTAGGATATTTTACCTTAAAAGGTATTCCATTATTAAGTTTAATTTGATGTAAAAACATATTAATTGCCTCGCTTAAAGATATTCCTAAATCATCTAAAATTGGAACAACTTCTTTTTTGATGTTATCGTTAACCCTTACAGTAGACATACTTTATCACCTCTTTTTCTTTATATTATCTATTTATATTATATGATATATGTATACATTTTGTCAATATTTGTATACAATTTTATTATTTCATTAATATATTTTTTTATTCAAAAAATTGTTTTTTTTTCATGCGGACGCCGTAGGTCATCAATTTTAATTGATGATATTCGCTAGAATACTAGTTTTAGTTCCTACATATAAGAGGGAATAATAAATTGCTTTTATTTTTTTTGTATGCAACTATTTACAAAATATTTTTAAAATGATAAAATCTAAAATAGTAATAACAAAGTTACATAATAAAACAAAAATAGAGCAAAATAAACAAAAGAAGAAAGGGGAAAATAAATGAAATTAAACAAAAAAATGTATAAAGAAAAAAAGGGAATAACATTAGTAGCACTTGTAATAACAATAGTTATTTTATTGATATTGGCAGGAATATCGATAGCACAATTGACAGGAAATGGACTATTTGAAAATGCAAAATTGGCAAAAGAAAAATACAAAAATGCACAAGAAAAAGAAGATGCAATATTAAAAGAGTATGCAGATTATATGAAAAGTAATGGAGATTTACCAGAAAA